>CAZECB010000075.1:0-7922 GCA_964510745.1 uncultured Flavobacteriaceae bacterium
ACTATCACTCATAAACAGAACAATTTAAATAATTCAAAATAATTAAAATTTAAAAACACAAAAATGAAAAAATTAATCGCAGTATTTTTATTCGTAATCGGATTTGCATTTACAACAAACGCTCAAGAAGCAAAAAAAATTAGTTTAGAACAAACTAAAGGAGAGTTTACTCAAAAATCGGTAACAGTTTCTGAAGGGACTTATATTTTTGAAATCGCTAATACAGGAGTGGATCACAATGTAGGATTTGTTTTAGTGCCAGAAGGAAAAGATGCTTCTAAACCAGAAAACCATATTTCAACAGCATATGTAACTGCTCCAGTTGCTACAAATGCTACGGGAAAAAGTAACAAAGTAGAGTTGAAAAAAGGAAAGTATGTATACTTTTGCCCACTAAATCCAACTCCTCAATATACTTTAATAGTAGAATAAATAAATTTAAGTTGATTTTAAATTGTTTTAGAAGCGGATTCTTTTTTTAAAGAGTTCGCTTCTTTTTTTATTAAGGTTGTTTGTTATCTATTGCTTCATTTTCTTTATCGCAGAAAATGCAATATCTACATAAGTATCTTCTACTAAAATAGTAAACTCATTAGTGGTTGAAATCACTTCATATAAGGGGATTCCTTCCCAAGCTAAACGTTTAAAAAAATGATAATATAATCCAGATATTCTTGAGTTATTTGATGGTAAATTAATACTAATAGCTGTTAATTCATCTTGTATAGCAATAAACTCTTCGTTTTTTAAATGTTCTTTTATAAATTCCTTTAAGCCACTTGAGATGATAAT
The DNA here is from genome assembly GCA_964510745.1 of uncultured Flavobacteriaceae bacterium. Classification (GTDB taxonomy): domain Bacteria; phylum Bacteroidota; class Bacteroidia; order Flavobacteriales; family Flavobacteriaceae; genus AU392. The sequence goes on from CAZECB010000075.1 coordinate 793, forward strand.
AGTACTTTCATGTATACCACGAGTAAAGGTGTAAAATAATTTAGATTGCCCTTTAATTTTCTCTAGAATTTTAAGGTGATTGTGTATTAAATTGTCAGAGTTTTTTACTGTAAAATCTATTAACCCAGAACGTACTGTAATATCACCCAACCCTTTAATGGCTTTGCTTATTTTTATAGTATTAGATAAAGTTATAGGCGGTTTATAGCGTCTCAGTGCCATCATGATAGCTCCAGATTTCACATCTTTTTTAAGCATTTCACTAACAGGGTTTTTTAATTCTTCAGCTAGTGCACTAAAATTAATAATATTTCTAGCTAATGCTTCTTCTAAATAAGGTTGAGTAATTAAAATGTCCTCAACACAGTTGGCTATAGTTTTCACGTTAATTATTTAACAATATGTGCAAAAGTAATCAATTATTTTAATAAATGCATCCAGTTGTTTTAAGAGGGTTAATTTTGTATAAAAATTGAAGGAAAATGAAAGTATTAAAGTTTGGAGGTACTTCTGTAGGATCTATCGAAAATATTCAAAATGTAAAGAATATTATAAATGATGGAGACAAGAAAATCATTGTTTTATCTGCAATGTCTGGAACTACAAATACGTTAGTGTCTATTTCAAATGATATTGAAGCAGGGAAACCTAATCACGCTGTAGATAAAATTCAAACATTACATCAGTCTTATGAGATAACTATTAATGATCTTTTATCTCATACAAATTTAAATAATGAAGCGAGAATTTATGTCAATACGATATTTGATTTTTTAACACAATCAACTTATAGTAAATATTCAAAACTATTAGCTAATGAAATCTTAGCACAAGGTGAACTCTTGTCAACCTTTATATTCAATTGTTATTTACGTCAAGAAGGTTTAAAATCTACACTATTATCATCGTTAGATTTTATGCGAATTGATAAAACAAATGAACCTGATTTTTTCTATATTAAAAAGAACTTTGATACAGTAATTAATGCTTCTGAAGATGCCAATATATATATAACACAAGGATTTATTTGTTTAGATGGACGTGGAGATATTTCTAACTTACAACGAGGTGGGAGTGATTATACAGCTACGATTCTTGGAGCAGTTATCAAAGCGGAAGAAGTACAGATTTGGACGGATATAGATGGGATGCATAATAATGATCCACGCCATGTCACTAATACCAGTCCTATTTCAAATTTATCATATGATGAAGCTGCTGAGTTAGCATATTTTGGTGCAAAAATATTGCACCCGCAGACGGTAACGCCAGTGAGAGAGTATGAGATTCCTGTACGATTAAAAAACACCATGAATCCAGAAGCCTATGGGACTTTAATTAATAAAGAGTATTCAGAAAATGGTATTAAAGCCATAGCGGCAAAAGATAATATTACGGCGATAAAAATAAAATCGGGACGAATGCTTTTAGCTCACGGATTTCTCAAAAAAGTTTTTGAAATCTTTGAGACCTATGAGACCTCCATTGATATGATTACTACTTCAGAAATAGCAATTTCTTTAACTATTGATGATGATAGAAATATAGATAAAATTATTCAAGAACTAGAAAAGTTTGCAAAAATAGAAGTGGATACTAATCAAAGTATTGTTTGTTTAGTAGGGCATTCTGTGGTGAATCATCAAGATACATTTAAATTATTTCAAATACTACAAGATGTTAAAATACGTATGATTTCGTATGGCGGGAGTAATAATAATATTTCTTTATTAATTCCGACAGAAGAGAAAGTATCGACTTTACAAAAATTACAAAACTATATTTTTAAATTGGTTAGTTAATATTAGTGAGAAATCGATAAAAATCATCTAAACACGTCATAGCGAGAAGTGCAGCGACGAAGCAATCTGTTTATCATTTACATAATTTATTAAAGATTCTTCAGTCGTTCCTCCTTCTGAATGATAGTACATTTTTGTTTTGTCATTAAGAGCGTAGCGAAGAACCTTATTTTCTCTTAATATTTTTTAATAATGAAATTTAAAAGATTCTTTAATCAGATAAATATTCCTTCTTATATAAATTTATATAATAGACTATTTACGAATTCATCAATTCCTCAATCTCTTCAGCTTCAATAGGAATATTACGCATTAAATTAAAAGGCTTACCTTGTTCTTGAATCACCACATCATCTTCTAAACGAATACCAATACCTTCAGCAGGAATATAAATACCAGGCTCAACAGTAAATACCATATTGGCTTGCATTGGCTCGGTTAAAATTCCATAATCATGAGTATCTAAACCCATATGATGTGAAGTACCGTGCATAAAATACTTTTTATAAGCAGGCCAATCTGGGTTTTCGTTTTGTATATCAGCTTTGTCTAATAAGCCTAAATCGAGTAATTCAGAAGTCATTAGTTTTCCAACTTCAACATGATAATCTGCCCAAATAGTTCCCGGGATAAGAAGTTTTGTAGCATCATTTTTAATACGATTTACAGCATTATAAACTTCACGCTGCCTATCTGTAAAACGCCCAGATACAGGAACTACTCTAGACATGTCTGACGCATAATTTGCATATTGAGCACCTACATCCATTAAAATTAAATCACCAGCTTTACATTGACCATTATTTTCAATATAGTGTAATACATTAGCATTATTTCCTGAGGCTATAATTGGTGTATATGCGAACTTTTTTGAACGGTTTCGCAAAAACTCATGTATAAATTCAGCTTCAATTTCAAATTCCCAAACTTCAGGTTTTACAAAATTCAACACACGCCTAAATCCTTTTTCAGTAATATCACATGCTGTTTGTATTAAATCCAATTCTGTTTGTTCTTTTACAGATCTTAAACGTTGCAAAATAGGATTGCTTTTTGCCACACGATGCGCAGGGTATTTATCTTTTAACCATTTAGTAAAACGGTCTTCTCTAGTTTCAGTTTCTACATTAGCGCGATAGTGTTCATTAGTATTAATATAAACGGTATCACATTGTGTCATGATTTCAAAAAGTATTTTTTCTAAATCTTGAAGCCAATACACTGTTTTTATACCTGCGGTTTTAAAAGCAGTTTCTTTAGTTAGTTTTTCACCTTCCCAAATAGCAATAAGCTCACTGGTTTCTTTTAAGAATAAAATCTCACGATGCTTTTCATGAGAAGCATCAGGGAAAAGTATCAAGATACTTTCTTCTTGATCTACACCACTTAAATAAAAAATATCACGATGTTGCTCAAAAGGCATAGTGCTATCTGCACTTATGGGGTAAATATCATTTGAATTAAATACTGCAATCGATTTAGGTTGCATTTGTGCTATAAACTTTTTACGATTTTTTATAAATAAAGAATTGTCTATTGGGTGATATTTCATTGGATTTAAATTTTAGCGAACACAAATCTAAGAAAATACGATACAAAAAATATGAAATTTAAATATTATCTAGAACAATATAAGTTGAATTTATCTCGAATATGAATTAAAGTATATCGAATATGAATCAAATTATGATATAATTTTTTAGAAACTCGAAAAGAACTAAAATTACAATTGTAGAGGAAGAATATAAAGAGTTAAAAATCATTTTAAATTAATTTAAGCTCTATGCAAATTCTTCAAATATTAATAAAAAAATAAATAATATTATGAAAAAAATTACTTTAACGCTTGCATTAACTATTACAACTATTTTAAGCTATGGACAAACTATAGGAACAGCAATAAATGATGAATGGGCAGGTAGCTCTAACACTAATGGAAATATTTATCGTTTTGGAAATGTAGGAATAGGAACATCTAACCCTCAAGAGGATCTTCAAATAGGAACTGGTTTATTTCTACACAATGCAGGTACACAACAAATAGGGTTCAGATTTAGACCAACAGGATCTATAGATCCAGACCCTTCAAGATATGGAGCAAGTATTAGGTTTGACTCAAATTCTGGACAATTTAGCCTGGGAGTATCCTCAACTGTTAATAACACTCCAAGAAGAATTTTGATTGTAAGTAGAACAGGGAGAGTAGGCATAGGTACTGCATTACCAGATGCAAAACTTACTGTGAATGGAGATATTCATGCTAAAGAAGTACGAGTCGATTTAGACATACCTGCAGATTATGTATTTGAAAAGTATTATACAGGGACTTCTACTTTAAAAGAAAACTATACAATGCCTACACTTGAAGAGGTAGCCTCTTTTACTAAAGAGAATAATCACTTACCAGGAATTCCTTCTGCTAAAACAATACAAGAAGAAGGATTAAAACTTAAAGAAATGACCAATCTATTATTACAAAAGATAGAAGAACTCACGCTTTATACTCTTGAACAAGAGGAAAGAATTAAAACTTTAGAAAATTCCCTTAAAGAAAAATAATTAAATTAAAAACGACTTATCATGAAGAAGATAATAATAATATTTTTTTTAGCTCTTTTTAGTTTTTCTAGTTTTAGTCAAGTTTGTCAAAACCCATCAGGAGTATTTGCAAGCCCTAATATTACTTCTGCAAGTATTTTTTGGAATGCAGTACCAAATGCCGTTGGATATAATGTGTCAGTAGGAGGGGTAGGAACAATTAATGCTACAGCAGGGCAAACAGCAACTACTTTTGCAGGACTTATCCCTGATACGGTATACACATACTTTGTTCAAGCGATATGTTCTATAGGACAAAGTAATCCTGTTGGAGGAAGTTTTAGGACGCTAAGTGGTTCCACTAATACTTGTCCTTCAAATTTACTTATTACTGAAACTGTTTCTCCTTTCGAAACAGACAATCAATCTGCTTCTAGTTTTATATTTGCTTCGAATATTGTATCTAATCTTTCGACTGTAACTTATGACGCAGGTACAAGAGTTGTTTTAAGACCTGGATTTCATGCTTTTCATAATTCTAATTTTAGAGCTTTTATAGAAGGGTGTGAACCTACTAGTAGTAACTCTATTTCATCCATTAATGAAGAAGAATTAACTCTAAAACCTCTAAATGAAACAATTGATGAAGTTGAAAAAACAGTTTTAGTATTCCCTAATCCAGCTCGCAACACTATTAATGTTGAAAGTAAAGATGACATAGTTAGTGTGCAACTCATAAATCAAATAGGAAATATAAGAGCGAGAGAACAATCTTTAATAGATAATAGAAAAGTAAGTTTAGACCTTAGTAATTACCCTACAGGTATTTATTTTTTAAGAATTATTTTTAAAGATGGAGAGGTTATGAACAAAACTATTGTAAGGCAATGACCTAATTTTAAATACTAAATATTATATACAACCTGTATTATTATTTTAGTACAGGTTGTATTTTTTATAGAAGGTAAAACACCTCTGTTAAAAATATGTTTATTTCAATTATAATTTTGTGGCGTTACTAACTTTTGAGTAATTTCAAAAACTTTTAAAACCTGACCAATGTATCGTATAAAATTAGTAGTACTTCTATCATTTATCTTTAGTGTAAATAGTTATGCACAATCTAAAGCAACAAAAGCTCTAGATGTTCAAAATACATTACAGCAAAAAGCAGATTTATTAGAGAAATCTATTGTTAAAAATGTACCATTTACAAATATTGGTCCTTCAGTAATGAGTGGTCGTGTGGTAGATGTTGATGTGAACCCAAATAATACAACTGAGTTTTATGTAGCTTATGCATCAGGAGGGTTGTGGTATACTAATAATAATGGAACAACATTTACTTCAATTACAGATAATGCACCAACGCAGAATATGGGTGATATTGCTGTAGATTGGAATAGCGGAACCGTTTGGGTAGGTACAGGAGAAAGTAATTCATCACGATCATCATACTCTGGCATAGGTATTTTAAAAACCACTGATAAAGGAAAGACTTGGCAAAATATGGGCTTAACAGATTCTCATCATATCGGACGTATAGTGATTAATAAAGATAACCCAAATGAAATAGTTGTTGGTGTTATTGGGCATCTTTATTCACCGAATAAAGAACGTGGGATTTTTAAAACGACTGATGGCGGTAAAACTTGGAGCAATACACTTTTTATAAATGAAAATACAGGAGTAATAGACGTAAGTATATCTCCAACCAATTCCAACATATTATATGCAGCAAGTTGGGAACGTGATCGTAAAGCATGGGATTTTAATGGTGATGGAGAACGTTCAGCAATTTATAAAAGTACAGATGGAGGAAGCACATGGATAAAATTAACTGAAAAAGGAAATGGATTTCCAATAGGAAGTGGTGTAGGTCGTATTGGTTTAGCAACATTTAATGATGATGTAGTTTATGCATTTTTAGATAATCAGTTTAGACGCTCTGTTGAATCTTCTTCAAATAATACTAAAGGCTTGCAAAAAGATGAATTTAAAACGATGTCTAAAGCTGAAGTTTTAAAATTAGAAGACAAGGCATTAAACACCTATTTAAGAAGTAATCGATTTCCAGATAAATATACTGCAGAAAATGTAAAAAAATCAATTAAATCTGGAGAAGTTGCTCCAAAAGATTTAGCATTATATCTAGAAAATCCTAATGCGGTAAATTTTGATTCCCCTGTAATTGGTGCAGAAGTATACAAATCTGTTAATGGAGGTGAAACCTGGAAAAAGACACATAAAGGTTATTTAGATGGTGTCTATAGCTCTTATGGGTATTATTTTGGGATTATTGCTGTAAATACAGCTAATGAAAATAAAATTTATATTGGAGGGGTTCCACTTTTAAAATCTGATGATAGTGGAAAAACTTTTACATCAATGAGTAAAGAAAATGTACACTCAGATCATCAATCCATTTGGGTAAACCCTAATCAAGAAGGGCATGTGATTAACGGAAATGACGGAGGAATAAATATCACTTATGATGATGGTGAAAATTGGTCAAAAAGTAATCAACCAGCTGTAGGACAGTTTTATTATATTAATGTAGATCATCAAAAACCATATAATGTGTATGGTGGCCTGCAAGATAACGGTGTATGGTATGGACCTAGCAATTATACAGCGTCAAAACGTTGGCAAAGTTCTGGAGATTACCCCTATAAAAGTATAGGTGGAGGTGATGGGATGCAAGTACAGATTGATAGTCGTGATAATAATATCGATACTATCACAACAGACATCAATAAGTTATTGGTTCCTACACCTTGTATTGGAAGC
>CAZECB010000076.1:0-7867 GCA_964510745.1 uncultured Flavobacteriaceae bacterium
AAATATAGTTGAAAACCCTAATTTTTCAGCCTCTAAAATACGTTGTTCTACACGCTGTACAGGGCGAATTTCTCCAGAAAGTCCAACCTCAGCAGCAAAGCAGAAATCTTTTTGTAATGATATATCTTCATTAGAAGATAAAATAGCTGCGACTACTGCTAAATCTATAGCTGGATCATCTACTGTAATACCTCCTGTGATATTTAAAAACACATCTTTTGCTCCTAAACGAAACCCTGCACGTTTTTCTAATACTGCTAATAACATATTTAAACGTTTTGCATTAAACCCTGTAGCGCTTCGCTGTGGTGTCCCATAAACTGCAGTACTCACTAAGGCTTGTACTTCTATCATAAGTGGACGCATTCCTTCTAAGGTTGCCGCAATAGCATTACCACTTAATTCTTCGTCTTTTTTAGAGATTAAAATTTCTGATGGGTTACTTACTTCTCTTAACCCTGAGCCTTGCATTTCATAAATGCCTAATTCATTAGTGGAACCAAATCTATTTTTATGAGCACGAAGAATTCTAAATACATGATTACGATCGCCTTCAAACTGAAGTACCGTGTCTACCATATGTTCTAAAATCTTTGGCCCAGCAATATGTCCATCTTTAGTAATATGACCAATTAGTAATACCGGAGTTGAAGTTTCTTTAGCAAATTTAATGAGCTCTGTAGTACATTCTTTTACCTGTGAGATACTTCCCGAAGACGACTCTATATAATCACTGTGTAATGTCTGTATAGAGTCAATTATAACGATGTCTGGTTGAAGCGAAGTGATTTGCTTAAAGATATTCTGAGTTTTGGTTTCTGTAAGAATATAACAATTATCATTCTCAGGATTAATACGCTCTGCACGCATTTTTATTTGTTTCTGACTTTCTTCTCCCGAAACATATAACACTTTATAAGGGAGTTTTAATGAAATTTGAAGTAATAATGTACTCTTACCTATTCCTGGCTCTCCTCCTAAAAGCGTGAGTGATCCTGGCACAATTCCGCCTCCTAGCACGCGATTAAATTCACCGTTAAAGGTATTCATTCTAGCTTCTTGAGCCAAATCGATTTCCTTAATTTTTAATGGCTTTGAAGTATGTTTTGAAGTAGGTGTTAGAGAATTCCAATCGTTTTTTTCAGGTTTCTGAATCAATTCTTCAACAATAGTATTCCATTCTTTACAAGCAGAACATTGTCCTTGCCATTTTGTATATTGATTACCGCAACTCTGACAAAAAAATGTTGTTTTTACTTTAGCCATATTTATTTTTAGTCTCAACTAATAAAATAAGACTAGAGCGAAAATATTCATTTTTAATAAGATCTTAAAATAAATTAAAGGCTAGTATCCAAAATCTGCTTTAATAGCTTCAGCTTTTTCTAGCATTAAGTCTTTAGTAACACCAGCTATTTCTTCCATAATATAACCAGATTGATAGCTTCTCATTGCTTTTTTTGGTGACCCTGTTTCTTCTTGATATCGTGCTAGATAATACAAGCTCAATACAGTATCTGGATAATGCTTACGAGCTAATTTTGAAAGTGTCTCATAACTTTCAAACATTTTATTTTTTTCAATTGCAGAAGAAATAGCTTTAAAGTCATTGATCAAAATCTGTTTTTCTATTCCAAAAACTTCATTAATTGTTTCGTATTTTTTAGTAAGATATTCTGTTGGAGAACCATCATAAGTCAACACATTATCTTTATATTCTTTTCTACTAATAGGTTGATACACTTTAAAAATGTTCTCAAGTGCTTTTGGTATCGCATGAGCTGGTGCAGAATAATGTGTTGTATTTTCAAAAACATCAAATGTGTAAGATAAATTTTCATTTTCAATTGCTGATAAACTTGTATTTAAAGTTTTTGCATCCTCTCTAATTGATTTTCTATCTCCTGAAGCGTTTGATAAATAGTAAAATTGTTTTATTTCAAATTGCTTTAATCGTTCTGGAATATTTTCTACCATAGATTCAGCAAAATCTGGACTCAATGTAATATATCCTTGAAATAAAGGTTTTGTTTTAAGTAAATAATAATTAATAAAGTTAGCAGTATCACCATGACCAACAGCAACCCTAAATTCTTCTGTTCTGTAGGTGTTATTTATATGTGGCACTAATTCTTGTCCTATAAATTCAAAAAAATCAGCACCTGTTTTAATAGGCACATAGTTTTGATCTGAATAATACATATCCTCATCACGACTATCAATTTGATTAACACCTACAACAATAGATTCTGGCATATCTTCCCAGTATGAGTAATAATCAACATTTGAAGCTACAATTTCAAATAGATAATCTCCATCTAAAACAATAAATAATGGGTATTTTTTCTCAGTATTGGTTTCGTAATTTCTAGGAAGTTGAATTTTAATTTGTCTGGAAGTTCCTAATTTACTAGACTTTATTTCTTCATAAATAGTTTGTGCACTTGACGTAACAATGCACAATAATATGACTAAGACTGTTAATTTAGTTTTCATTTTTGGTTAAGTTTTGGAATTGCAAGTTAAACAATTAAGAATAAATCAAAAAATAGCAGTAAAATCTAGTTGATTTTTGCTTTACGAGATTTATTATAAATAGGTAAAAAGATAAAAGATAATGACCCTAAAACAATAACCATTGCTGTTTGTGAAGTCCACATAATCCAACCAAATGCTAAACTAGGCGTTGCAGCAATAGCAAATACTGAAAATGCAGCTTGAACTGCAATAGGATACGCAATAACACCTCCATTAGTAGCGGCTATAGTAAAAGATGCAGCAATAAATGCAATTAAAATAGCACCTATTGAAACGTTATTTAATTCAGGTACAGCAAATGTTGTAACGTAAAACATAGCAACATACATTCCCCATATAAATAATGTATGAAAAATAAATGCCCATTTATGTTTCATTTTAAAAATACTGAATACACCTTCTATTAAGCCTTCAAAAAAAGATTTAATTTTTAATGCTAGTTTAGAAGCACTCTTCTTTATAAATAAATATCCCCCTATTAATACTGCTAAACCTATTATTGCTAATAGAATTAATTTTTGGGGGTTGAATGCTTTTTCTAAATATTCAAATATAAAATCAAACTCAATAATAAGTGTAATTCCTATAATTATAAAAAGCACAATTAAATCTGCTATTCGTTCTGCAACAATGGTTCCAAAACTTTTTTCAAAAGGCACATCTTCATAATTAGTTAAGACTGCGGCACGAAGTACTTCTCCAGATCTTGGAATTCCATAATTTGAAAGGTAAGTTATCATTACTGCCATAAAACTATTTGGAAATCGTAATGTATAGCCCATGGGTTCTAACAAAAATTTCCAACGATAAGCTCTTGACAAATGGCTTAATAAGCCAAATAAAAGACCCAAGAATATCCAACCATAATTAGCCGTTTTAAAGTAAGGTATGATAACCGATATTGGGGTCTTTGAAAATTGATACCATCCTAAAAAAACTGCTAATAAAAGCGGAACTCCTACTTTAAGTGCTTTCTTGGTGGTTGTATTCAAAAGGTATTAACTTAATAAGTTGTTGGTTTCGTTTGGAAAGACCAAAGAAGGCTTAAATGTTTTAGCTTCTTCTATATGCATATGAGCATAAGTAATTAGTATCAATACATCTCCGACAGCAACGCGTCTTGAAGCAGCACCGTTAAGTGTTATTTCTCCTGAATTGCGAGGCCCTGGAATTGCATAAGTCTCTAGACGCTCACCATTATTGTTATTTACAATTTGAACTCTCTCTCCTTGTATAATATTTGCAGCCTCCATTAAATCTTCATCAATAGTAATACTACCAATATAATTAAGATCTGCTCCTGTAACTTTTACACGATGAATTTTAGATTTTACTACTTGAATTTGCATTTGGTAAAGGTAATTAATTAAAGTGCTATATTATCTATTAGTCGGATGTCTTTTGCATACACCGCAATAAATGCACGATATGTTTTTTTGTTAGATTTTCTTTGTGTTGGCTTTAAGGTCTTTACATCAGCAATTATAAAGTATTCTAATTCTAATAATTGATTACTTTTAAATACATTGTTAACCCATTCCGTTACTTTATTAGCACTTTTTGTGCCAAACATTTTTTTTGCCATTTTTAATGTTTTATAAATAAACGGTGCTTCTTCTTTATGTTTCTGGGTTAGCCGCTCATTTCTTGAACTCATTGCTAAACCACCAGGTTCCCTATAAATTTTACAACCTACTATATTTACTGGAGATTTTTCTTTTTCAACTAGTTTTTTTACAATTTGTAATTGCTGAAAGTCCTTTTCTCCAAAATAAGCATTGTTTGGTTTAAGAATTTCAAAAAATCGTTTGATAATTGTACCTACGCCATCAAAATGCCCATCTCTAAAACGTCCCTCCATTTCATGTTCTAATCCATCAAAATCAAAATGCGTTGAAATAATCGTTTTTCCATAAATTTCATTAACTGTTGGAGCAAAAACTAAAATTTTATCTTCTGAAATCGTTTTTAATAAATTTACATCTCTATCTAAGGTACGCGGATATTTAACTAAATCTTCTTTTTTATCAAACTGAGTTGGGTTTACAAAAATACTAACAATTACAAATTCATTTTCTTTTAACCCTTGAGAGACTAATGCTAAATGCCCTTGGTGTAAAGCACCCATAGTAGGGACAAAACCAACTTTAAGTCCTTTTGACTTTAAATTAACAATTGTTTGGCTTATTTCTGTATTTGAATTAAATATCTTCACATTTTTTAAAAATAATTGAGCGCAAAATTAATATAATAACTTGTAATCTACATAATTTTTGTAATTTTGCATGTTTTTATTTTAATATTATAGCACCAAAAGGTTTATGAAAGAGAAAAAAATATTATATGTCTCATCTGAAGTAGTTCCATATTTACCAGAAACTGAAATCTCTTCAATGTCTTTTGAAGCGCCAAGAATGGTAAATAAACAAGGTGGGCAGATACGAATATTTATGCCAAGGTATGGTAATATTAATGAAAGACGCCATCAGCTTCACGAAGTAATTCGCTTATCGGGAATTAATCTTGTAATTAATGATCTTGATATGCCATTAATTATTAAGGTAGCTTCTATACCTAAAGAAAGGATACAAGTTTACTTTATAGATAATGAAGAATATTTTAAAAGAAAAGCAACATTAACTGATGAGGATGGAAATTTATTCTCAGATAATGATGAACGCTCTATATTTTTCGCAAAAGGCGTTATTGAAACTGTTAAAAAACTAAACTGGTCTCCAGATATTATTCATGTTCATGGTTGGTTAGCTTCTTTATTACCTCTTTATTTAAAAGAATACTATAAAGATGAGCCATTATTTAGTGATAGTAAAATAGTGACTTCTGTATACAATCAAAGTTTTGATGATTCGTTAAATAAAGAAATGGTTAATAAAATAAAATTTGATAATATTGATGAATCCTCCATTGAAATTCTTAAAAATCCTACTTATAATAATATCATGAAGGTAGCTATAGATTATTCAGATGGTTTAATTATTGGATCTCAGGAAATTCCTGAAGAGTTAAAAAGTCATTTAAATAGTTGTGAAAAACCTGTTTTAGAGTTTCAAGATCAAGATACATTTGCAGAAGCATATACTAATTTTTACACTACTCAAATTTAAGTCAATTAGAAATAATATATGAAAATTATAAAAAACATTCTATTATTTACAGTTTTAACATTAATTGCAATTTCATGTGAAACTGATTTTGCACCATTAGGCTCTGATATTGTTGGTGGAGATAATTTTTCCACTGAGAGTGAAACATACACTATAATCACTTATAATCAACCTATTCCTCCAGTTCAGACTGATGGATTACCAAATTATTTACTAGGATATTTTAATGACCCAATTTATGGTGGTTCATCAGCTAGTATTCTATCTCAAATGGCACCAATTCAATTTGATCCTGATTTCACTGATGGTATTATACAAATAGATTCTGTAATTTTATCAATCCCCTACTTTAGTAGAGCCATAAGTTCTAATTTTAATGGGCAAAATATTTTTAATATTGATTCAATATATGGTAATTCTCCAATTAACCTCTCTGTATTTGAAAATAATTTTTTTTTACGAGACTTTGACCCCAGTTCATCTTTTGAAGAAAACCAAAGATATTTTTCCAATGGCTCAGTTTCTCTAACAGAAAGTATACCTATTTCTCAACTAGAAGGTCAATTATTATTTGAAAGCACATCTTTTTTCCCTGATCTGAGAGAAACTATACTAACAACTATAGATCAAAATACTGGAGAATCTTCGATAGTTTCTAGATCTGCTCCTGAATTAAGATTGAATTTAGGAAATCCTAATAATTTTTGGGAAGACTTAATTTTTAATAGAGAAGGAGAAGCTGAATTAAGTAATGTTAATAATTTTAATAATCATTTCAGAGGCATTTATATAAAAGCTGAACCTAGGGATATAGAAGAAGGAGTAATGTTATTACTTAATTTAGCCTCCCCAGCATCCAATATAACAATATTTTACAACTCTCAATCTCTCCTTAATGGTGAACTCGTTAACGGTATTCCAGAAGTTTTCACATTAACTTTCTCAGGAAATACAGTCAATCTTTTTGAAAATGACTTTACACCACTCCCTGAAGGTAATATTGAAAATGGAGATGAGCAATTATTTTTAAAAGGGGGGCAAGGATCTATGGCTGTTATCAATTTATTTAATGGAGATCAAGATGGAAATTCACCTGAATTTGAAGCCTTTAAAAATGATTTCATTGACGATAATGGAAATCTTAAACGAGTTGTAAATGAAGCTTTTATTGAATTTACTGTCGATCAAACCATTGTTCAAGGAGAAGAACCAAATCGCGTATATATTTATGATCTTAACAATAACACTCCATTAATTGATTATTTCCTTGATCAATCTTCAACAGCAGATTTACCTGAAGCAAGGAACATACATTTAAGACCACTGACGAGATTAGATAATGATCCAAATGGAGAAGGTCAAACCTATAGAATACGTATCACTGAGCATATAAATAATTTAATTCTTAGAGATTCTACAAATGTTAAGTTAGGTTTAGTTGTTGCGGCTAATGTAGACACTCCGTCAACTGCAAATCAATTTCTTCAGGACGACAATCAAATTACAGAAACAATCCCTGTTGGAGCAATATTATCTCCTAGAGGTACTGTTCTTATTGGAAATAATACAACTGATGAAGCTAGAAGAGTTCAATTTAGAGTGTTTTTCACAGAACCAAACAAGTAAATATTAGAAATTCATGTGTGGAATTGTAGGTTATATTGGTCATCGAGAAGCTTACCCTATTATTTTAAAAGGTTTAAAACGTTTAGAATATAGAGGTTATGATAGTGCTGGAATAGCATTATTTAATAACGGAGATATCAATTTGTGCAAAACCAAAGGTAAAGTAGATACTCTTGAAACTAAGGCGCAAAATGAGATTTCTACAGAAGGAACTTTAGGTATTGGACATACACGGTGGGCCACTCATGGTATTCCTAACGATATCAACTCACATCCTCACATTTCTAATTCTGGTGATTTAGTAATTATTCATAACGGGATTATAGAAAATTATGAGTCTTTAAAAAAAGAACTTACAAAAAGAGGCTACATATTTACATCAGATACTGATACCGAAGTTCTTATCAATTTAATTGAAGATGTAAAAAAGAACGAAAAAATCAAATTAGGAAAAGCTGTTCAAATAGCTTTAAATCAAGTTATAGGTGCATATGCCATTGCTGTTTTTGATAAAAATAAACCTAATGAAATTATTGTTGCTAAATTAGGAAGTCCTTTAGCGATAGGTATTGGTGAAA
>CAZECB010000077.1:0-7831 GCA_964510745.1 uncultured Flavobacteriaceae bacterium
ATTATTTTTGTGCCAAGAATTGTAAACCGTATTAGTGACGAAGATGTTACAAGAATAGAAAGTAGAAGTAAACAAGTAAGCACAGAAATTTTAGATGATACACCATTATTATACATAACTCAAAATGATAAAAAACGAAAAGTGCCAGCATTTAGCTTTACTAATCAAGATGGAAAAACAATCACTAATAAAGATTTTGAAGGTAAAGTTTATCTTGTAGAATTCTTCTTTACAAGTTGCCCAACTATTTGCCCAAGAATGAATCGTAATCTAGTTAATATTCAAAATAATTTCACAAGTTTTGAAAACTTTGGTATTGCATCCTTTACTATTAATCCGCAATATGATACTCCAGAAGTGTTAAAAGCTTATGCAGAGCAGTACAAAGTTACAAACCCGAATTGGCACTTAATGACAGGAGATATTGAAACGATATATAAACTGGCTAATGAAGGCTTCTATCTACACGTAGAAGAAGATGAAGCAGAAGAAGGAGGTTTTTCACATTCAGGAAACTTTGCTTTAATTGATAAAAACGGCTTTATTAGATCAAGAACTGATGATTACGGAAATCCTAAAATATATTATAGAGGTATTATAAGTGAGGAAGAAGGTTATGAAGAAGAGGAAGATGAAAATGGTATCACTGTTGAAAAAGAAGAAATTAGTATTTTAAAAGAAGATATCGCGAAACTGTTAAAAGAATAGTATGCAAACAGATGAAGATATACTAAAAGCGAAGCAATACAATAAATGGGTGATCATACTGTCTGTAATCATTCCTATTGTAGTGGCATCATTGTTTAGAGTTAAATTGCCTAATGTAGCACCGTTAACCTTTTTACCACCAATTTATGCGGCTATTAATGCTATAACAACAATTGTTTTAATTTTAGCATTTATAGCTATTCGGAATAAAAATATAACACGTCATAAAAAATTGATGACCTTTGCTATTGTATTATCTACATTGTTTTTGTTGATGTATGTAGTATATCACATGACAAGTGATTCTACTAAATTTGGAGGCGAAGGTGTTATCAAATCAATTTACTTTTTTATATTAATAACACATATTGTATTATCTATAGTAGTCATTCCTTTTGTATTAATTACATATGTTAGAGGATTGACAAATAATATAGAAAAACATAAAAAAATAGCAAAAATTACATTTCCATTATGGCTATATGTTTCAATTTCAGGAGTAGTTGTTTATATTTTGATTTCACCATATTATTAAAATGAAAAAGAAGGGTATAGTATTTATCATTGTTGTTTTATTGTTTGTTAATAATATAGAAGCGCAATGTGCTATGTGTAGAGCAGTTCTAGAAAGCGAAGAAGGAATGAGTACAGCTAAAGGCATTAATAATGGGATTATTTATTTAATGACTATTCCTTATATACTTGTAGCTGGATTAGCTTACATTATCTATAAAAAACTTAAAAATAGTTAATTATTTTAATTTCCTTGTAACATTATTTCACCTGAATAGTCTAATTGTTATTGTATTCTTTAGAAATATAAAAAATTAATCAATTATGCTTAAAATCAATCAATTACATAAATCCTATGCTATAGGAGGTTCCAGTTTGCATGTATTAAAAGGAATTGATTTAGATATTAAAGAAGGAGAAATGGTTTCAATTATGGGATCTTCAGGATCAGGGAAATCTACACTTTTAAATATTATAGGGATGTTAGATGAAGCTAATTCAGGAGAATATATTTTAGATGGACTTCCCATAAAAAATCTTACCGAGAAAAAAGCAGCAGTTTACAGAAACAAATTTTTAGGATTTATTTTTCAATCCTTTAATTTGATTAATTACAAAACAGCAATAGAAAATGTAGCGTTACCATTATATTATCAAGGCTTAAAAAGAAAAGAACGTTTAGAAAAAGGAATGTTCCATTTAGGTAAAGTAGGTTTGAAAGATTGGGCTAAACATTTACCAAAAGAATTATCTGGAGGTCAAAAACAACGTGTGGCCATTGCAAGAGCGTTAGCAGCTAATCCAAAATTATTATTAGCAGATGAACCTACAGGCGCTTTAGATACAACAACATCTTATGAAATTATGGAATTCCTTCAAGAGTTAAATGATGAAGGGAAAACGATTATTATTGTAACGCACGAAGAGGATATTGCAGACATGACAAAACGTATTGTGCGTTTAAAGGATGGCGTGATTATGGAAGATAAAGTAGTTAATCAAGTAAGAGCTTCACAACATGTTTGATAGAGATCTTTGGCGTGAAATACTTCAAAGTATTAACATGAATCGTACTAGGAGCTTATTGTCTGGTTTTACGGTAGCTTTCGCTATTTTATTATTTGCATTACTTTTTGGTATTTCTAATGGTTTATCAAATACATTTGCTGAGCAATTTAAAGATGACGCGCAAAATTCAATTACAATATGGCCAGGAAGAACTGCTAAAGCAAATAAAGGATTGCAAGCAGGAAGGCAGATACAGTTCACTAACGAAGACTATGATTATATAAAAGAAGAGTATGGTGATAAAGTTGAGTTCATAACTTCTCGTATAATGAAAAATGTTTCCGCATCTTATAAAAATGAAAAGGGAAGATACACGATAAGGGCCATTCATCCAGATAATCAATTTGTAGAGCAAAATAAAATAAGTAGTGGGAGGTACATCAACCAGAAAGATTTGGATGATAAAATTAAAATTGTCATTATTGGAAGGTTAGTTGAAGATGATTTGTTTATTAAAGAAAACCCTTTAGGGAAGTATTTAAATGTTGATGGTATTCAATACAAGATTGTAGGAGTTTACAATGACCCTGGAGGAGATGATGAAGAACGCATCTTATACATCCCTATTACAACTTCGCAACAAGTGTATGGTAATGATGATTTTGTAGATATGTTGTATTTGACTTATAATCCTAATATGAATTATAATAGAGCTTTATCTTTTGGAAACACAATAACTAAAGATTTTAAAAATCGATTTTTTGTAGCAAAGAGTGATCAACGTGCTATAAGGGTAGATAATAATGCTGAGAATACAAGGAATGTGAACCAGATGTCTGTGGTACTTGGTGTATTGATTTTGATTATTGGTTGTGGAACATTAATAGCAGGAGTAGTTGGTATTAGTAATATGATGATTTTTATTGTAAAAGAGCGTACTAAAGAAATTGGTATTCGTAAGGCTTTAGGAGCACAGCCAAAATCTATTGTTTCAATCATTTTATTAGAATCTATATTAATAACTGCTATAGCTGGTTTTGTGGGATTATTGTTAGGAGTGGGTATTTTAGAGTGGATTGGACCTAGTTTAAAAGATTATTTTATAACTAATCCTAGTGTAAGCCCAAGCTTAGTTACAGGCGCAACAATTACATTAATTATAGCGGGAGCAATAGCAGGATATTTGCCAGCAAAAAAAGCATCCCGTATTAAACCCATTGTAGCATTAAGAAATGATTAATTATGTTTAAGTTTTTATTTGATAGAGATACTTGGCAGGAAGTTTACGATAGTCTTAGTAAAAATAAACTAAGGTCTATTTTAACTATGATTGGTGTTTGGTGGGGTATTTTACTATTAATAGGATTACTTGGTTCTGCAAGAGGAATAGAAAATTCTTTTAATCGTTTGTTTGGAGATTTTGCAACAAATAGTTTGTTTATCTGGAGTCAATCTACAAGTAAACCTTTTAAAGGATTTCAAGAAGGTCGCCGCGTACAACTCACAATGGATGCAGTTAAAAAAATTGAAGAAAGTGTTGAAGGTATTGAATTTGTAGTGCCAAGAAATTTAAATAATGGTCAAGTTGTAAGAAATTTATTGTCAGGAAATTTTGGTATTGCAGGTGATTACCCTATCCTAGATAAAGTTCAAAAAAGAATATTAACTAAAGGGCGATTTATTAATCAAAATGATATAAATGAATCAAAGAAAGTTGCTGTAATATCTGAAGATACGTATAAACAATTATTTGAGAAAGACGAGGATCCTATTGGAGAAAATATTACTGTAAACAGTATTAATTTTAAAGTCATAGGTGTTTTTAAAACACCAAGAATTAATGGAGGCCCTGTAGTAAATGTTCATATCCCTTTTAGTACATTTCAACAAATATATAATCAAGGCAATCGTATAGGTTGGATGATGATAACAGGAAAACCTGAATATAATATCTCTCAAATCGACGCAGATGTTAAACTACTTTTAAGAAACTTAAATAGAGTACACCCAGAAGATCGACGTGCTTTTGGAGGTTTTAATTTAGGTAAAGAGTTCGATAAATTAACAGGTTTTCTGAAAGGGATGCAGTTTTTAACTTGGTTTGTAGGTATTTCAACGCTTATTGCGGGTGTATTTGCTATAGGTAACATATTACTAATAACAGTAAGAGAGCGTACCAAAGAAATAGGTGTAAGACGTGCTTTAGGAGCAACACCATTTGAAATTAAAAGGCAAATTGTTGTAGAAGCTGTATTCATTACATTAATTGCAGGTTTAGCCGGAATTATTTCTGGAGGTTGGATATTGATTTTAATAGACTTTGCTTGGGGGCAAGGAGCAGAAGCCACCTTAGTGAATGCTTCGGTATCTATTGCAGTGGTATTCATAGCACTATTAATATTAGTAGCTCTAGGGACACTTATTGGTTTGATCCCTGCATTTAAAGCCATTAGTGTAAAACCTATTGAAGCGCTAAGAGAAGAATAAATATAAATCAATCAAAGTATGCATAAAGATAACATATCAAATGTTGTAAAACTTTTAAATAACAAACAATCAAAATGAAAAAAACATTAAGAATCATACTTGTAGTTATAGCTATTTTGGCATTATTATTTGTGTTAAAGTATTTTAAAGACGCCAATTCAAAAGAAGTTGAAGAATTTGAAATGGAAGAAGCATTCTATACCTCTATTCAAACAAAGGCAGTAGCTACAGGTAAACTCAATCCAGAAGAAGAAATCGAGTTAAAACCACAAATCACAGGTATTGTCGATAAGATATTAGTAGAAGAAGGAGATATTGTTAAAAAAGGAGATTTAATTGCTAAAATTAGAGTTGTTCCTAATGAGCAAAGTTTAGTAAGTGCTAGAAGTAGGATTAACTCTCAAAAATTGGCATATGATAATGCAAAAACGATATATGATAGAAATAAAATACTTTTCGAAAAGGGTGTGATTTCTAAGCAAGATTTTGAAAATAATGAATTATCTTTAGATCAAGCTAAAGAAACTTTAGATCAAGCTCAAAATGATTTTCAGATTATTAGAAGAGGTTCATTATCTGGAGGTAGTTCTGCAAACACCAATATTATTGCGCAGATTTCAGGGACAGTATTACAAATTCCTATAAGAGAAGGTGATCAGGTGATTCAAAGTAATAACTTTAATGCAGGAACTACAGTTGCTACTATAGCAAATATGAGTAATATGATTTTTGAAGGTAAAATTGATGAAGCTGAGGTTGGAAAACTTAAAGAAGGAGAGGCAATAAAAGTAGTACTAGGCGCAATTAATTCAAAAGAGTTTCCTGCAAAATTAACGTTTGTAGCACCTAAAGGGATTGAGGAAAATGGAGCGGTACAATTTACAGTAAAAGCAGATGTGGAGATAGATGCATCTGTAAATGTAAGAGCTGGATATAGTGCAAATGCTGAGATTGAATATCAAAGTAAAGATGATATTTTTTGTATTAAAGAAGCCTTATTGCAGTTTAATAGAGTTACAGAAAAACCATTTGTAGAAATATTAAAAAAAGATGGTAGAACTTTTAAAAAGAAAGGTGTTAAACTAGGAATTTCAGACGGAATTAATGTTGAAATTCTTGATGGAATAAATGAAGGTGATAAAATAAAAGTATGGAACAAAATTTCAAAAGAAGATGAAGATGATGAAGATGACATTGATGATTAATACCCTTAAAATTGTTAAAATGAAAAATAGTATTATAATAATTACTTTATTAATTTCTTTTATGTCCTTTGGGCAAAATAAAATATGGACATTACAAGAATGTGTTGCTTATGCTTTGGAAAATAATATTACTGTAAAACAAGCCGAAAATACTTTACTGACTAATAAACAAGATATTCTTGGCGCCAAAGGAAATTTTTTACCATCTATAAGCGGTAGTCTAGGGAGTGGTGTTAATTTGGGTTCTGGATTTAACCCAGTAACAAACCAACGTATAAATAGCACAGTGTTTTCTGGTAGCTATAATGTAAGCTTGAATCAAACTATTTTTAATGGATTTAGAAATTTAAATGTTTATAAACAAGCAAAATTGAATTTAGAGCAAAATGAATTAGAATTAAAACGAATTCAAGATGATATTTCGCTAAATGTAGTTAATAACTATTTAAACATTTTATTTAATAAAGAAAATTTAGAAACAGCTGAAGCTCAAGTTGAATTTTCTAAAAAACAGTTGGAACAAGTAAAAGGTCTAGTAGAAGCAGGAGTACAAGCTAGAGCTGATATTTTTGATTCAGAAGCAACTTTAAGTAGAGATCAACAAAGCTTGGTTGTAGCAGAAAACAATTTTGATTTAGCAAAATTGGCGCTGTCACAATTATTACAATTGTCTTTTGAAGGATTTGATGTAGAAATTATAGATGTAGACACACCTTCTAGTTCATTGTTATATGACGATATAAAACCTATTTTAAATTATGCTTTAGAAAATAGAAATGAAATAAAAGTGGCGGAGAAGAGAATAGAAAATGCTGAGTTAAATACAGAAATTTCTAAAGCAGGTTACCTTCCTTCATTGTCTTTTAGTTATGGTTATGGTAGTTCAGCTTCTTTTATCAGACCAAGAACTTTTCAAGACCCTGTTACAGGGGTTACACTAACAGCTCCAGAAAGTAGTCTTTTTACACAATTTGACTTAAATGATGGTAATCGATTTAATTTAAACTTAAACATTCCAATCTTTTCAAGATTTCAAAATAAGACAGCAGTAGCACGTTCAAAAATTCAAGAAGATAATAATAAGCTACAATTAGAGCAAGCCAAAATAGATTTAGAGGCTACTATACAACGTGCATTTACAGATGCAAAAGCAGGATTTAAAGCTTATGAAGCTGCAAAATCATCTTTAACATCTCAACAATTGGCATTTGAAAATTCAAAAGAACGCTATGATATAGGGGCATTGAACTCTTTTGAATTAGAGCAAGCAAGAATTCAATTAATAAATGCGGAAGCGTCGTTAATAAATGCTAAATATGATTTTGTATTTAGAAATAAAATCTTAGATTTCTACCTTGGTAAATCACTAACAGATTAACTGTGACATATATATTAAATATAGAAACAAGTACAACAAATTGCTCAATCTCACTATCTAAAAATAGTGAGACTTTATTTTTAAAAGAAGATTATAATGATAATTTTTCTCATGCAGAGCGGTTGCATAATTATATAGATATTGTTTTAAAAGAGGCTAAAATAGAAGCTAATGACCTAGATGCTATAGCTGTAAGTAAAGGTCCAGGATCTTATACAGGATTAAGAATTGGAGTATCTGCTGCTAAAGGCTTATGTTATGCACTTAATAAACCATTAATTTCGGTGCCTACATTAACCTCATTAGCGGAAGAGGTTGAAACTATAAATGAAGGAGAAGTAATTATCCCTATGTTAGATGCCAGGCGTATGGAAGTCTATTCAGCAGTGTTTGATTCTAAGTATACTCAAATTAGAGACACACAAGCGCAAATATTAAATGAAACTTCATTTGAAACCTATTTAAGTCAAAGCAAAGTTTATTTTATAGGTACTGGAGTAGAAAAAACCAAAACACTAATAAATCACCCTAA
>CAZECB010000078.1:0-7759 GCA_964510745.1 uncultured Flavobacteriaceae bacterium
CTATTTCTAACGGACTGCAAATGTATATATATTTTTAGTTAATCAAAACATTTTTTAATAATTTTTTATTTATAAATGTGACCTTAGTTTTTCTTTACGCCTTTTCAATTGCCTTTCAAGAGAATTTACCGCAGAATCAGCTCCTTCTTCAAAAGATTTACACTGTTTTTTTACTATTAAGCTATCTCCAGGAACACTGACTCTAGCTTCAAATATTTTATTTTCTTTATCACTTCTATTTTCTACTTTTAAAAATACATCTGATTTTATGACCTTGTCATAATATTGATCTAGCTTATCCATTCGTTTTTGAATGAAATCAATCAATTTTTGGTCTGCATTAAAGTTAACGGATTGCGTGTTTACTCTCATCTCTATTTGTTTTTGGTTAGACAATGAATTGCTATTAATTCTAGGTGTCACTTTTTATTTCTTGGATGTGTTTTGGAATACACTTTTTTTAGCTCTGCAATACTATTGTGAGTATATACTTGTGTTGCTGCTAAACTAGAATGCCCAAGAAGTTCTTTTACACCATTTAGATTTGCACCTTGATTTAGTAAATGCGTCGCAAATGAATGTCTCAAAATATGCGGGCTTTTTTTCACTTTTGTAGATGCCCTACTAAAATAATCATTTATTATTCGATAGACAAGTGTTTCATAAATTTTTAACCCTTTTTTCGTTAAAAAGACATACTCCATATCTTTAATTATTTCTAACTCTTCTCGCTTTTTATAATAATCATAAATCGTATCTATAACTGTATTCAATAAGGGTAAAAAACGCTCTTTATTTCTTTTCCCTAATACTTTAATGGTTTTGTTTGAGAAATCAATATCTTTTAATTGCAATTGCACTAACTCTATACGTCTTATTCCAGTAGCGTAAAATAGTTCTATAATCAGTTTATCACGAACACCTTCAAAAGAGCTATCAAAGCTCAAATTCTCAATAACTTCTGCTATTTCTGATTCTGAGAACGGTACTTGTATTTTTTTACTAACTTTTAACGCTTTGTGTTTAACGAGTGGGTTTATTTCTATATCACCTACTTTCATTAAAAATTTATAATAGGTATTTAAGGAGGATATTTTTCGGTTTATAGTTCGGTTTTCTAATCCAGACTGTACTAAACTCACAATCCAATGCCTTATTTCTGAATAATTTACTTTTGAAAGTTCTGATGTTTCAAACTCATGGTTTAAAAATTCTTGAAAACGTTTTAAATCATTTTGGTAGGCTGTAATCGTATGAAGGGAATATTTTTTTTCGTATTGAAGATAATCTATAAAGGATTTCAAAGGCATTACTTACTCAAAAAGTTTTTATAAAAATACGAAAACTTATTTTGACTAGTAGGTATAAAAAAACCCGTAATGTTATATTACGAGTTTTTTAGTATCTATTTATAAAGATCTTGCTTTCGCAGGAATTTATTAGATTTCTTCTGCATCTCTTAGGTGTTGGATGTATTGTGCTTTTTGAATTTGCGCTCTACGTTTCACTGAAGGCTTTATAAATTGCTTACGTGTTTGTAATTGACGCTTTGTTCCTGTTTTATCGAATTTTCTCTTAAAACGCTTTAAAGCTCTGTCTATATTTTCTCCTTCTTTAATTGGTATTATTAACATAGTGTTTTAACCTCCTCTCTTTTAGATTTTGTGGGTGCAAATATATAAACTAATTCATAATGCACAACTTATATTTTGTTTTATTCTAGGTTCTTTTTTTCGAAAGCGATTGCAATGACATCTTTTTTTGTTTGATTTAAAGGGATGCCTTTATTAAATAACGCATTGGCTAACTTAAAGAAATGCTAAACTAAATTCAGCATAAAAAAAGATATAATGTAAAGCGCGATCACACCAAAGTGTGATTTGCCAATTAATTATTTTATTAAGTCGCTGGTTTATAGTCCTTTTTATCTATCACCATTTTAGCAATGATTTCTCTAAGAATCTCAGATGTCCCTCCCCCAATTGGCCCTAGGCGACTATCTCTTAAAATGCGTGCTAATGGATACTCTTCCATATACCCATAACCACCTAATAATTGAAGGCAATCATATGCTACTTTATCTGCCATTTTAGTAGACACTAGTTTAGACATAGTAGCTTCTTTAACAACATATTCACCATCATTAAGGCGTTTTGAAACCGAATAATTAAACTCTTTACATACTTCAATCTCTGCTGCCATATCTGCCACAGAATGACGTAAGGCCTGAAATTTATCTATAGGCCTACCAAAAGCTTGACGTTCACTCATATATTGTATCGCATACTCTAATGCAAATTCTGCTCTAGCATGGGCATTAATCCCCATTATTAAACGCTCTAAGGCAAAATGCTGCATGATGTATGGAAATCCTTTCCCTTCTTCACCCATTAAATTGGTAGCTGGTATGACTACATTATCAAATGCTATTTCTCCAGTGTCTGATGCTCTCCAACCTAATTTATCTAGTTTGGTTGCCGAAATACCAGGTGTATCTCTATCCATCACAAATATACTCATGCCTTTATTACCCAATTCTGGTGCTGTTTTTGCTGCTACCACCAAGTAATCACTATATACACCATTGGTGATGAATGTTTTTGATCCGTTTATAACGTAAGTATCTCCTTTTTTAATTGCTGTAGTGCGCATACCTGCAACATCACTTCCTCCAAAAGGTTCTGTAATACACAGACATCCTATTTTTTCTCCTGTGATACTTGATGCTAAGTAACGTTGTTTTATATCATGATTACCTTCTTTATTAAGGTGTGTCATTGCTAAATACGCATGTGCCCACATGGCTGCTGCAAAACCTCCTGAGTTTATTTTTTGTAACTCTTCTAACCATATTACAGTATAAAATAAATCTAGATCTAGTCCGCCATATTCTTCTGGGTAAGAGAGGCCAAAATACCCCATCTCTCCAAATTTTTCCCAAATGAAACGTTCAATATGACCAGTTTCTTCCCACTTATCAATATGTGGTACTACTTCTTTTTTAAGAAAATCCTGAAGGCTTTCTCTAAATAATTGATGCTCTTCTGTGAAGTACATACTATTCATTTTTATAGTGTTTTTTTATCCTCAAAATGAGGTTTTAATTGGTAGTCAAATATAGTTCAATTATCTCTAATTTGCTTATTGGAAAATCCTTAACTTTTGTTAATTCATCAATGGTTTTAAATCCTTCTCTTAGCACGCGTTGTTCAATAATAAGGCTTGCCAATTCATAATCTATATATTCAACCGTTACTAACTGCTCTTTTGTCGCAGTATTTAAATTTAACTTTCTGATTGGCCTTGGCGTTTTTACAGTAAATTGTGTTTCAATACGTTGAATTACTTCTGGAAATAACCCATACACGTTTTGAAGTTGAATATTAGCAATAAACCCGCCTTTAAATTTACTTCTGTAGTTAATGATACGATTAGACAGCGTTTTTCCTATTCCGTTAATACGTTGTAACTGTATAGCTGTTGCTTTATTTAAATCTATTTTTTGATTATATGATTTTGGAGTATTATCATCTTGAGATGTATACTTTGGTTTTGAATTAGTTACCCATTCTGGAAATTTAAAATATGGTGCTATTACATTTAACAGTGAATCTGAAACTTTAGTAACTTCTTGAAACTGTTTCGCTGAATTAATCCATTTATCTTGACTTCTGAATTTTAAAAGACGATCAATCTCTTTATTAGTCATTCCTAATGTATACCCTTTATAATCTGTAATATAATTAGGATTGAATGGATATATTTTAGGTTTGCTATTTTCAATTTTAACTAGACGTAAGGAATCTATCTCATTTTGAAATTGTAATACGTCATCTTGACTAGTAGTAGTTTCATATGGAGATCTGTCTATAAAGAAATAGATGCATTGCACAATAATAATGATTATAAGTAAATAAAAAATCCCACTTCGTTGTTTTCTAGAAAACTGGAAGTGGGATTTTAATTGATTCATCTTTATATATCTTAAAGACGAATTTAAGGGTTTATTTTTTTATTAAGCTTTCTTAGTTTTAATAGCATCTAAATATCGGTTAAGCTGTTTCTTAACTACAGGAAATAAGAAATACAATCCAATCATATTAGGGAATACCATAGCAAAAATCATTGCATCAGAGAAATCCCAAATAGATTTCATGCTAGCTGCAGCTCCAATAATCACAAATAATAAGAATAATAACTTATATGTTAAATCAGCTCTTTTACCTCTTCCGAATAAAAACTTCCAAGATTGTAATCCATAATACGACCAAGAAATCATTGTAGATACTGCAAATAATACTACTGCAATTGTTAAAAATATATTAGAATAAGGAATATATTGAGCAAATGCTTTAGATGTGATACCAGCTCCTTCATATGCAACTCCATCAATCAACACGGAACCTTCTCCTCCATACTCAAAGAAACCACCAAAATTAAAAATAATAATTACTAAAGCTGTCATTGTACAAATAACTACTGTATCAATAAATGGCTCTAATAAAGCTACTAAACCT
Organism: uncultured Flavobacteriaceae bacterium; assembly: GCA_964510745.1. Taxonomy (GTDB): domain Bacteria; phylum Bacteroidota; class Bacteroidia; order Flavobacteriales; family Flavobacteriaceae; genus AU392. The sequence goes on from CAZECB010000078.1 coordinate 4,518, forward strand.
TCAGAAGCAGAATATTTTGTTTTTACCGCCGAATGTGCTATAGATGCAGACCCTGCACCAGCTTCGTTTGAAAACGCAGCTCTCTTAAAACCTACCAATAATACTCCAATAAAACTACCTACGCCAATAGCAGTGGGACTGAAAGCTTCTGTCATTATTAAACTAAAAGCATCATCAATTAAAGAAAAATTACTAAAAATTATATAAAGACATGCCATTAAATACATTACTGCCATAAAAGGCACTACTTTTTCGGTTACAGATGCAATACGTTTAATACCTCCAATGATTATTATACCTACTAAAATTGCTAATACAACACCAATTGCAGCACCAGCACCTGTGCTCTCTAAGCCCATTAATTCTTTTAATACTATGGTAGCTTGGTTAGATTGAGCGGCATTACCACCACCAAAAGAACCACCAATACAAAATATAGCAAATAATATAGCTGCTATCTTTCCTAAAGTTTTGAATCCTCTTTCTTTCAAACCTTTGCTTATATAATACATAGGTCCCCCATAAACTGTTCCATCTTCACCTACATCTCTATATTGTACTCCTAAAGTACATTCTACAAATTTAGTTGACATTCCTAATAAACCACAAATAACCATCCAAAATGTTGCTCCTGGTCCTCCTAATGCAATAGCTAGAGCTACACCAGCAATATTACCATTACCAACAGTTCCAGATACAGCAGTTGCTAAAGCTTGGAAATGTGTTACTTCTCCTTCATCTTTACTTTCATTTCTTATAGTTTCTATTGCATCTCCTCCTGGAGTGCTATCTCCATACATTTTATCTGAAGTCGCATGATCTACATGATCATACTTACCCCTAACTACATTAATTGCTTTTCCAAAAAAACGAATGTTTGGAAAACCAAAATAAATAGTAAAAAATGCCGCACTTGCTACCAAAAGTATTAATACGAATGGTGTTCCTAGCACTTCGAAAAAGATAATATTACTAAAGAAATTTGATACAGGTTGAAAAGCTTCATCAATTTTTTGATCAAGACCTTTCTCTTGAGCAAAGGTTAAAAATGGTAATAATGTAAAAATTGTAAGAAGATATTTCTTCATAGTAAGAATATTAGTTAATAAAATTTAGTTACAATATAAAGGATAGCAAGATGCTAAAAAAAAACGGATATTTAAAACATAAGCTGTTAAAAACGAAAATCAGTCGATATTGTAAAGTGAATTCAATGTTTGTATTTGTTCTGGGCGCCCTAAGACAATAATTTTAGAAGCTGGCATTAACTTTAAAGCAGCTTCAGGATTAACGACATAGTCTCCGTTTTCATCTTTATAACCGATGACGTTACATCCTGTTTTATTTCGTAAATCTAAATCTTTAATCGTCTTTACTTTTGAAGGGTTATATAATTTCTCAATAGCAATTTCTTCAATATTAATATTTGATTTACCTACAATGGATAAATTATCTATAAACTCCATTAAATCAGGAACTACAACTAAAGATGCCATATGATCCCCTCCTATTTTATCTGGAAGAATTACATTGTTAGCTCCTGCTAGTTTTAGTTTATTATATGAAGTCTCTTGAGATGCTCTACTTATAATATTCATTGTATTATTAATTTGTCTTGCAGACAACACCACAAACAAATTATCAGCATCATTTGGTAATGCAGAAATTAAACATTCTGCTTGTCCTAATCCTGCTTGCGACAATATTTCATCTTCATTAGCATTTCCTAAAACAAATAATACGTCATCATGTTCTAATTTTTCAATTAGTTCTTTATTTTTTTCAATCACTACAAAAGATTTCCCATGAGCAAGTAATTTTAATGCCGCTTGCCTTCCATTTCTTCCATAGCCACAAATAATAATATGGTTTTTTAAAGCATTAATTTTCTTTTGCATTTTTTTCTGTTTTAATTCTTCAATATTATTTTTACTTAAAATATATTCAGATATCACTTTTATAGCATATCCAAAAATAACGACACTAGTAATAATTAAAATTATTGTAAATAGTTTTGACTGATCATCTAATGGATTGACTTCTGAAAAGCCAACTGTAGTTATAGTAATGACAGTCATATAAAACGCATCTACCCATGTGTAACCTGACAGTATTTTAAATCCTAAAACACCAATTAGCACTAAAAGGATTAGTAGTAATAGAGCAATTCTAATTCTTGATCTAAATAATTTTAATAGCATAGTTTATAAATCAAAAACTGAAGTTCGTTTGGTGTAAATTAAATCTTTTATACGTATCCAAAACGCTAAAAACAAATAGATCGCAAATCCAAACCCAATAGTTACAAAAGTCAAGTACATAAAAGAAGTCCTAACTACTTTTGCGCGAATACCCAAACGATCTGCAATGCGCTGACACACATAGTAGCCATGTTTTTGAAAATAAAGTAATAGCTTGTAAAAAGAATTCATGTTGCAAGTTAAATATAAAAATTTATAAACTTCATATTAATTCTTAGCTAAAAGTGAATTTCCTATAGCACATTGTAAACATTTATTTTTATTACAGTAATTAGTTTTAAGTTGAAGTAAAGCCTGAGATTCTAAAGCTGTTTTAGATACTGTTTTTAAAGTATTAAACTTTTTAACAACACTGTTTTTTTCTGAAGTAATATTTTGAATAAGATCAATTATAGTAGTATTTATTTGTTGTCCTTGATATTTTGCATAACTAAACTTAAGTGGTATAATAGCGTTGATTAATACTAAATCTATAAACGATTTTGTCAATTGTTTTTTACTTTTTTTAGAACTTGTTCCAAACGTATAATGAGTTTTCCAAAACTCTGAAGCAGTGACTTGCAATAAATCATAAAATGCATCTATAGTATCAATCTCTATTAGTTTTGAAAATAAATTTTGAGAGCTATGATATAGATTTGCTAATTGAGATAAGCGTATGGTTGGAAAATTAAGCGGACGCAATCTAAAAAATTGAATTGATGTTATTGAATCATTAGACAGTTTAAATTTTTGTTGTAAAAATTGATATTCTTTTTGTAATGTTAGATAATATGGTTCTTGACTATCTATAGTTAACAAACCTGACTGACCAAATAACAAGGCTTCAATTTGTATTTTATTAGATTGTATTTTTCTCATAATTGAAAACTCAAATGAATTTGCTACACTAGCAAACGCATCTCCATTTACTTTTAAACCAAAGCTTTTAAATAACATTTTAAATAAAACTACTTCCCAATTGTTTTTAGAGTTTTGTAA
>CAZECB010000079.1:0-1783 GCA_964510745.1 uncultured Flavobacteriaceae bacterium
CTTTTAAAATTACGGCTATTGTATTAATACTTATTCTTGTATTTGTATCTATGTATGAAATGAATGTACATACGTACAGTAGTGGCACTAGAAATTACGACTTACATTGGGGCTTTTTAAAAGTGATTGAGTAATGCAACTTAATCATAATCATGTAACTACAAAGTTTGTTAAACGAAAATTCCCTATTACTTTAGTCTGTGATCATGTTACTAATGCTCCAAATATTGGTAGTTTATTTCGTATTGCTGATGCGTTTGGCATTGAACAACTTCTTTTTTGTGGAGACACAATCCATTTAGGCCGAAAAATGACTAAAACTGCTCGTGCTACTGAAAAAGTAGTTGATCACGAGATTAATAAGGATATTTTTAAAGTAATCGAAGATTTTAAATCAAAAGGTTATCAAATTATTGCTTTGGAAATTACCGATACGAGTACACCAATTCATAAATTTCAATTAACAAATACAAAACGGCCTATTGTATTAGTTATTGGTGATGAAAATTTTGGTATTGAAGACAACATCCTTAAAACTGCAGACACCATACTTCATATTGATATGTTTGGACAAAATAGTAGTATGAATGTTGTACAAGCTGCAAACATTGCTATTTATGAACTTACCAAACAATTAATGTAATCGTTTTTATATATTTACGGTATGACTTCTAATACCATAACCAACGGGATTTTAAAAGCACTTGTCATTATTGTTGGTGTTTTACTACTACTCTTTTTTTTATATAAAATACAATCGGTACTCGCTTATATAGCTATTGCAGGAGTTACCTCTTTAATAGGAAGACCTATTGTACGTTTTTTTAAAATCAAGCTAAAATTTAAAAATACCATTGCAGTCGCTATTACCATGGTTATTTTAATTGGACTTTTACTAGGGTTAGTATTTATGTTTATTCCTTTAATTATAGAACAAGGTCAAAACTTATCATTATTAAATATAAATGAATTACAAATTAAAATTGAACTGTTGTATTATCAAATTAGCGAGTATTTTTCAATTAATACTATTGATATTGAACAATCTATAAAAGACTCTAATCTCATTTCAAAATTAAACTATGCTGCTGTTCCAGAATTTCTAAACTCTGTAATAAGTGGCTTTGGAAGTTTTAGTATTGGCTTATTCTCCGTATTATTTATTACATTTTTTCTACTAAAAGACAGTCAATTATTTGAGCAAGGCGTATTAGTTTTTACTCCAGATGACAAAGAAACACGATTAAAAAAATCATTTGAAACAATAAAAGGACTACTCTCTCGCTATTTTTTAGGTTTAATTTTGCAAGTATTTATCTTATTTGTCATTTACACCATTGTATTACTCATTTTTGGAATAAACAATGCGGTAGTTATTGCCTTTTTGTGTGCTTTGTTAAATTTAATTCCTTATGTAGGTGCTTTAATTAGTGCTATCTTAATGATTACGTTAACTATGTCAAGTAATTTAGGAGCTAGTTTTAGTGAGGTTATACTACCAAAAACATGCTATGTCATGATTGGGTTTATTATTGCACAGCTTATTGATAATTTTGGAAGTCAACCTATTATTTTTTCAAAAAGTGTGAAATCTCATCCTTTAGAAATCTTTTTAATTATCATTATTTCAGGATTACTTTTTGGAGTGATAGGTATGGTAGTTGCCGTACCTGCTTATACTGCTATAAAAGTGATTTTAAAAGAGTTTTTATCTGAAAATAAAGTTGTTAAACAGTTGACTAAAGAATTATAGTATTGTTTTGAATTTAGAATTATTAAACAT
>CAZECB010000079.1:1793-7728 GCA_964510745.1 uncultured Flavobacteriaceae bacterium
CATTGAAAATCAAGAATTTATAAATAATAATTTAAATTCAGATATCCCAAAATTAATTTTAAAAGGAGTTACATCTGAAACAATAAGTATTCATGAGTTTATTGAGCAAATAGAAGCTAAAAAAAAATGCCAAAAGAAACTTCCAATATGGTATGAAACCAAAAATATATACTACCCTAATAAACTTAATATTGAGCAAACTTCTTCAGAAATTACTGCCGAGTATAAATCGAATTTAATATCTGGAGCAGCACTTATAGACCTTACCGGAGGTTTTGGTGTGGATGCCTTTTATTTTGCAAAACAATTTAAAAATGTAATCCATTGCGAAATTGATAAAGAACTATCAACTATCGTTTCACATAATTACAAACAATTAGGGCTTTCAAATATTGAAACTATAAATCAAAATGGGATTGAATATCTTCAATTATCAAACAAAGTATTTGATTGGATTTATATAGACCCCTCAAGGCGCCATGACAGCAAAGGCAAAGTATTTTATTTAAACGATTGTTTACCTAATGTACCAAAGTATTTAGAGGTTTTATTTCAACATTCCAAAAATATACTTGTAAAAGCGTCACCTATGCTTGATTTATCTATTGGAATATCTGAACTCCAATATGTAAAAACAATACATATCATCGCCATTAATAATGAAGTTAAAGAAGTACTATTTCATTTAGAGGTTGATTATACAAGTGACATTTATATAAATACAACTAATTTAACATCTAACGGTCATCAACTATTTGAGTTTTTATTACATGAAGAAGAAAAAGCTAGTTCAAGCTATGATACAGTTAGCAACTATTTATACGAACCCAATAGTGCTATTTTAAAATCTGGTGCGTTTCATTTAATAAGCTCAACACTTAATATTTCAAAACTACATCAGCATACGCATTTATATACGTCTGACGCTTTAATAGATTTCCCTGGGCGTCGTTTTAAAGTAATTGATGTAATTCCCTATAACAAAAAAACAATACAGCATGCTATTGGTAATACTAAAGTCAATATTAGTACTCGTAATTTCCCTGAAAGTCCACAACAACTTAAAGCTAAGTTTAAGTTAAAAGATGGTGGTGATCATTATGTGTTTTTTATTACTCAGGGAGATCGTGAAAAGGTGGTTTTGGTTTGTAAAAAAATGGAGTGAATTCTGAATCACGTTTATCAGTTTCAGCTATAAATAATTACATATGTTTGCACTTAATATTGTAATGTGTTAAACTAAAAACACGATAAGATTTTCATAAATGCTCATTCTTGAAAAAGCAATTGCTTATAAATTATTATAAACTTTCAGAATAAAGCTAAAGTAGTTGCTCTATTCATAGATTAAGTTTCTCAATTTCTTTTTCATTCGGCACTATTTTAAAAATTAAAATTAATTAATATTATTTTTATGTAATTCACTAAAATTCCAAACCGATATCTTCTCTTTATTTGTTATAGTAAGGTTTCCTATTTGATTTACACTATTATCCACTCTATTCAGGTTGCATTTTATTTCAGTAATTCTGCTATAATTAATTTTGTTTGATTGCTCAATACTAATTTCGATATCTCCACTGGCAATTGTAAATACCTCTCCATCTTGTTCTATTAATTCACATTTTAAATAACCTAATTCTTGAGCGATACGACGAAAATCATTTTTAGTACAACTAAGTTGTATTGCTGCAACACTATGAAATAATTTACTATCTTCATAAGTAGGTTCCAAAAAGGTTTCTCTAGAGTAGAATAAATGATTTTCTCCATTTAAATCATTTAAAAAAGTAGGGTTATAGAAACCATACCAAGTATGTAACGCTGTTCCATAACTCGGTGTATAAAATGCCTTAAACCAAGTTTGCTCTTTTCCATTAAGTTCCATTTTTACCATTTCTGCTACATTTAGCACAGAATCTTTAGAAGTTTTCAATTTTGGTTCAACTCCTAAATGAAAATGCTCTCCCTTATTTACTAATGAAAACCCGATACCACTTTTCCCAACAGATTCATTATAGATATTGTTTGGTCCTAAAATCTCAATATAATGTTGATATCCTCTTAAATAGCAAATAGAACTACCTTTTTTAATGGGAGTAAAATCAGGTAATCCTGCATCTAATGTAGCATAAGATTTTTTCCAATCATCATCATTTGTTAAATGCTCATATGTTAAACTATCAAGAACTACATATAAATGATCAAATAATACTTTTGACACGTCGTTACCTAAAATTGCATCAATTTTTTCTGGTTTAATCAAATCATGGTTATATTTTCTTTCTTCATCTTGACAAGACGATAAAAAAAGAATACTAATAACCGTAATAACTTTAAAGATTTTCATATTAAGCTGTTTTAAAAAATATATTTTATATAAAAATTGTGTATCCTGTTATATCACAGAATTGAAAATATTAACTTGTACACCTTTAAATACCGAAACGCTATTTTCTATAACATTGTAGCTATAATTATTAAAAGCGTTTCAGGTAGTTACAAAATCAACTTCTTATTAAAGCAAAAGTGTTTTTGACATAACACTACTAAAAGAAAAAATGAAGCTATACCTTATTATAATTTCATTAATTTATTGAAATAGCTCCAAAAAGTTTCATCCTTTCTTTTAAGTTTTCAGTTTTGAGAAATCTATTTTCTGTTTCACTATATAATAGACTCGTTACAGAAATCTTTTCATTATTGATTAGTTTACCTAAGTTTAATGTATCTAGAAGTCTCCGCTTTTGATGCTCGAGGTAAGTTGTTGCCAGTATCCTTTGCTTTGAAATAGTTTTGTCTAAATATTCTAGGTGTTCAGGAATTGTATCTTCAATAAACTGTAAGGTTTTTTCAACAGAATAATTAGCGATATTATATTTTACTTTGAGCTTATTCGTAAAAAAAGTATTGGTCATTTTCATTAGTAGAACTATATGTCTGACGTTTCTTTTTTTTATTAAATTGATAAGGTTCTCCTGTGTTTCTATATCCCATTTAAAACAAGCACCAAGTGCTGTATAGAAAAAGACCTGCCCCTTAAAACGCTTAAACAATACGGATTCTACGCTATCTGTTGGACAGATAAGGAACAGGTGATTTTCAGATATTAGCCCATTAAAGCTCATATAGCTGATATAGGATTATAAGGTAAAGACGAGTGATGCACATCTATTTTCAAGCTTCCTGTTTCGGATTTTATGTAACCAAAGGTATACTCTACCTTCGTTTCATCTCCATTAGTATCGGTAAAAAAATAATTGCCCATTGCTAAAGCTCGATTTTCTTCAAGAATAAGCGATACATTCTCAAAACGTACTTTTGTCCAAGGTTGTAATGCAAAGCCGCTATCTTCTGAAAAGGCATTGCTACCTCCAATAAAATAAGACACTGCTCCAGGTTTTGTTATTCGGAATTGTTTTTCTGATGTTTTAGTGGGTTTAAACAAAACTTCTTTATTATTAAAATCATAGCGTTCTCCTACAAATTTTCTAGTAAAGATTTCGCATTCTATTCGGTCATTTTGGAGACTACCTATTTTTACGACACCATTTCCCCATATTTTTTGTGCATTTTCTACTTCTTGTTTTGTAATCATTTTATTTAAATTTTAAGTGATTTTTAGTTATTTTAGTGATTTGCATGCTCTAAAGCCTGTATAGGCCAATGATCTACTAGTTGTAATTCTCCTTTTTTCCATAGTTTTTGTTCTGCTAGTGTTAATAGACAAACTTCTAATAACTCGGTAAGCTTTTCTCTATCCAAATTTTGAGCTATAAATACTAGCTCATTTTTACGATCTCCAAACTCTTGGTGCCAATCACTTTCAATAAAAGTCTGGTTATTAGCAAATTCTGGATAATTTACACGTTCTGAAAAAGGCATCGATGCCCACCAAACGCCAGCTGGATCTGTCTTAAGTGAACCTCCTGCTGAACTCAAAATCAAGGCTTCTGAAGGACGAGACGTCATCCAAAACAGTCCTTTACTCCTAATGATGTTTGTTGGAAATTTTGAAGTAGCAAATTCCAAAAAACGTTCAGTATGAAAGGGTATTTTACTACGAAACACCATCGATCCAATACCATATTCTTCAGTTTCAGGGAGGTGTTCATTTTCCAATTCTTGTATCCAACCTGCCGAATTTTCAGCTTCTTCAAAATCAAATAAGCCTGTTCCAACTACCTCATTCAATAACACTTCAGAATTCTTAGTTGGGATAATTCTTGCATTTGGATTGAGTTTTTGAAGAATACCATACAACTGCTTCAGCTGTTCATCAGAAATCAAGTCTGTTTTGTTAAGAACAATCACATTAGCAAATTCTACTTGATCTGTAAGCAAATTCACTATAGTGCGTGTATCGTTTTCAATATCCGTAAGGTTTCGTGAGACAAGGTAATCTGGACTTGAAAAATCCTTTAGAAAATTATAGCCATCTACTACGGTAACCATTGTGTCAACGTAGCTAAAACGGCTCAAATCGATGCTACCATCTTCACTTTCAAAACTAAAAGTCTGCGCAACAGGAATGGGTTCTGAGATACCCGTACTTTCTATTAAGAGATAATCAAAACGGTTTTCTTTGGCCAATTTCTCGACCTCTATCATAAGGTCTTCACGAAGGGTACAACAGATACATCCATTAGACATTTCGACCAATCTTTCTTCAGTACGAGAGAGGGTATTTTCATTCTCTACAAGTTGAGCATCGATATTGACCTCACTCATATCATTAACTATGACAGCTACTTTAAGACCTTCTTTATTATGTAGTATATGGTTGAGCAGTGTAGTTTTTCCAGCGCCTAAGAAACCACTTAGTACGGTTACTGGTAATTTTTTCATTATTTTAGATTTAATATTTAGTAAAGAGTTCCTGAGGAAAAGAAGATTTCCATAATTATAAACAAAGGATAATTGCTGACGAGTTATTATAACTATACCTTAATACTATGACATATACAAAAAACTGTATATCTCTCTAAAGGTATATTTATAAAAAATCGTAATTATCCAAAAATTACGTAAGGTGGTGGTTTATTATAAACCGAAGTGGGTGAAACAATTTTGTCAAGTGGAGTATTATAATGTGCATCAATAACTATAGAACTTATTGTGTTCAAAAGGTATCCATCGCCATATGATACTACATCTATAAATAAGTCAAATTGTTGTGAATTTGATGAAATATCACATAGTTCACATGATATTGTTTCGTCATCACCAAAAAGATGATCTAGTGCATGTATATCTACTATCCTTGGTAGAAGGAAAGTAACCAAAAACAAAAATGTAGTTATATGTTTATGAAGTGGTCGCTGCATTATAAAAGCAAAATTAATCATTTTTAAGCCAATTCAAGGCAAATGATTATTATAATTCTGTTTTTTCAACAAATGTATATGATTTAATTTATAACAAAATTGTAAAGGAGGGTAAGAAAATGATAATGGAAGATGTTGTAAAAGATTACAGAAAAGATGGTGGTGATTAGGTATGTATTTTTCACTACTTAGGGTAATCATGAAAAAATAATTTTAGTCTGTGAGAAAATGAGTTGAGTATTGAATTACGTTTATTGTATAGATAAAAAACATTTCAATGTTTATTTATCAGTAGATAAGCGAAGTTAGTTTTTAAAAATTCAAAATCAATCCTTTATATAAAATCATATACGGTAGTGAATCGTCTTAAAATAGGTTGACAGTTTTTAAATAATTAACTGAATCCTGTGAAGCTAGCTTCACAGGATTTTTTGTTGTGTATAAAATTAGGTGTTTCATAATTAAGGCTCAAGCGCGGTCTTTTATTATTGTAGGTATTTATTGATTCTGTAATTAGTTTTTTAAGTTCTGCTGGGGTATTGCATTTATTTATCAGAAATTCTCCTTTTAGAATACCATTAATTCTCTATGCTAGTGCATTTTGATAA
>CAZECB010000080.1:0-206 GCA_964510745.1 uncultured Flavobacteriaceae bacterium
TTCAAGAAAGTCATTTTATTAAACCTAATGATCGTTTTGATTTAATAAGAGAAGAGACAGGGTTTTATAGAAGGTTTTTTTGGAAAACACTTCAATTTATTTCATCAACATTGTTATTGATGGCTATATATAAATATTTCAAACTTTTACAGTTATTTAAAAGAGATGACCTTTTTACTGAAATAAATTATAAGATATTAATGAGA
>CAZECB010000080.1:216-7685 GCA_964510745.1 uncultured Flavobacteriaceae bacterium
TTATTAATGTATAGTATTATAGCATTACTAATTACTCTTTTTGATTCAGGAAACTACTTTATTAGCTTTGGGCGTACAATTTTTATAGGCAGTACGCTTTATACCTTTGGAGAAATATTCAAACGGGCATATCTAAATAAACAAGAAAACGACCTAACCATATAAGCTATGGCCATTATTGTAAATCTTGATGTCATGCTGGCTAAACGAAAGATGAAAAGCAAAGACTTAGCAGAAATCATTGGTATTACTACAGCTAACCTTTCTATTTTAAAATCAGGAAAAGCTAAAGCCATTCGGTTTTCTACACTTGAAGCTATTTGCAAAGCTTTAAATTGTCAACCTAGCGATATTTTAGAATATTCAGAAGATTAGATTGTAAATGAAGATTAGATTGTAAATACTATTTTAGGCGCTCAAATTATTCAAGCATGCAAAGAGAATTTGTACTATTTTTAAGCTTGATTAAGTGTTAAATAATCTTATTGTTATTTAGAGCGAAGCGAAGAATCTCATTCTTAACAGATTAGTTATCGATACATTTTTCTGAATGAAAGTAAAATTTTATTTTAGCTTCAATGTTTGCACTAGTAGATTGCAATAACTTTTATGCTTCATGTGAGCGGGTATTTAACCCTAATTTACAAAGACAGCCTGTTGCTATTTTAAGCAATAATGATGGCTGTGTCATTTCGCGCAGTGATGAAGCGAAAACTATAGGGTTACCAATGGGTGCACCTATTTTTAAATGGGAAAGCTTTTGCAAATTACATAACATTAAAGTGTTATCTTCTAACTACCCTTTGTATGGTGATTTAAGCAGTCGCGTCATGTCTATTCTAGAGCAATTTACGCCTAATGTTGAAATCTATAGTATTGATGAGGCCTTTATTGAATTTAATAATTTAGATGATGATACTGATTTTGGATTACAAATACGACAGCGTATTTTAAAATGGGTAGGTATTCCAACGTCGGTAGGTATTGCACCAACAAAAGCCCTGTCTAAAGTAGCGAATAAAGTAGCGCGGAAATTCCCTGAGCAAACCAAAGGTGTTTATGTTATTGATTCTGAAGAAAAAAGAATTAAGGCTTTAAAATGGATTAAATTAGAAGATGTTTGGGGTATTGGTCATGGTTTACAAAAGCGATTAAAGGCTAAAGGTTGTAAAACGGCTTATGATTTTGTACAATTATCTGATGAATGGATTCGTAAACAATTTTCAATTGTAGAATGGCGTCTTAAAAAAGAATTAGAAGGCATCCCAAAACTAACCTTAGATAATTTTGAAACTAAACGCGCTATTGCCACTACCCGAAGTTTTGAATATACCTATTCTGATATTGATAATATAAAAGAACGCATTTCAACTTTTGCAAGTAGTTGTGCTGAAAAGTTACGTAGGCAAGGTACAAGTTGTTATAGTATTGTTGTTATGTTACGAAGTGATCGACATAAAAAAGATAGCGAACAACACCGTATAAGTAAAATGATATCTCTATCTTACCCTACAGATTCGTCATTGATTATTTGTAATGAAGCAACGAAAGCAGTAGAATCAATATTTAAAAGTGGAATAAAGTATAAACGAGCAGGTGTTATTGTCGCAGGTTTAGTACCAACAGATAATTTTCAACTCAATTTATTTCAGAAGGCAAATCCAAAACATAAACCGTTAATGCATTCTATAGATACATTGAATACTAAATACGGTGATTATAAAATAAAATTAGCTAATCAAGATTTAAAACGTACCTGGAAGATGCGTCAAGAACGCTTGTCACCAAGATATACTACAAATATTAATGATATAATTGTGGTTCGCTAATTTGTGAATAGTCATTCCAAGTGAAACGAAGGAATCTGTTTAATTTAATATAACTTCATTATTTTATTCTTTGAAAGAATAGATAATTGAAAACAATAAAATCTAGAATCAAATTTAACTATGATACTACACAAATCTAAAAGCTTAACATTTTTCATTCCAGAAGAAGGAGATCATTTAGGAGCACATTTTTTTGATGCAGGAATTTCTGCAGGATTTCCATCACCAGCAGAAGATTTTAAAGAGCAACGATTATCACTAGATAGAGAGCTTGTTAAAAATAAAGAAGCTACTTTTTTTGCACGTGTTAGTGGACAATCTATGATTGGTGCAGGGTTAGACGATAATGATTTGTTAGTAATTGACAGAAGTTTAAACCCAACACATAATAAAATAGCAGTTTGTTTTTTAGATGGAGAGTTCACAGTAAAACGCTTAAAAATGAATGATGGAGAATTATGGTTACAACCAGAAAACCCAAAATACGAACCCATTCAAGTTACAGAAGACAATAATTTTGTGATTTGGGGAATTGTTACTAATGTTATTAAAAGAGTTTAATTTTTAGTGTTTGATATTCAATATAAAAGAGCAGCTAAAAACGAAGAACTTCAACAAATTCTTGAGCTTCAAAAGGCGAATTTACCACAATCTCTTTCAGAATTAGAGCAGCAAAACGATGGATTTTTATCTATCAAACATACCTTTACTTTACTTAAAGCAATGAATGATGCATGTCCACACATTATTGCAATACATCGAAATAAAATTATTGGATATGCTTTATGTATGACCATTACATTTAGAGAGGCAATACCTATTGCAAAATCACTATTTGAAAAGATTGAACAACTTTTAGATAAAGCTGAGAAATATATTGTTATGGGGCAGGTTTGTGTTGATAAAATGCATAGGAGGAAAGGCATTTTTAGAGGATTATATCAATATATGCAAGATGTACTACAATCAGGTTATGATATAATTATTACTGAAGTAGATGTTAAAAATATAAGATCTGTAAATGCACATCGAGCAATTGGATTTAAAATACTATATTCATACCGCGCTAATCAACAAAATTGGCATATCATATCTTTAAATTTAAATTAGAACATTAACTTTATTTAATATGACTGAACAAAAAAATTACAAACAAGCTTTGTCTACACTTGTTACCGTATTTTTCTTTTGGGGCTTTATCGCAGCCTCAAATGGTGTATTTATTCCATTTTGCAAAACCTATTTTGCAATTGATCAATTTCAATCGCAGTTAGTAGATTTTGCTTTTTATGGTGCTTATTACTTTGGAGCTTTAGTGCTATTTATATTATCTAATACTAAAGGGAAAGATATAATGAATGCATGGGGCTATAAAAATGGTATCATCTATGGGTTGTTACTAAGTGCTTTAGGTGCAGTAGTGATGTTTCCGGCAATAGCTGGAGCAGAACCAGGAGATTCTAATGTGTTTTATTATGTACTCATTGCATTATTTATTGTGGGGTTAGGCTTTTCTATTCAACAAACAGCTGCAAATCCTTTTGCGGTAGCCTTAGGGGATCCAGAAAAAGGATCACATCGGTTAAATTTAGCAGGAGGAATCAATTCCTTCGGAACCACAATAGGACCTATTGTAGTTGCTCTTATTTTATTTGGATCTGCACCTAAATCAGGAGCTGAATTAGACGCGTTAATTGCTAATGGAGGAATTCAGTTATCAACCATTCAATATTTATATTTAGCAGTTGGAGGCTTATTTTTATTAGCCGCCGCACTATTCTATTTTTCAAAAAAATTACCTCAAGGTAAAGCTGATGCTACCATCATAAAAGCACCAAAAGCAATTACAGCATTAATGGTAATGACTATTTTATTAGTAGCTTGTTTTTATTTAATTTTTGGACAGTATAAAGACGAAACACCTGATAATGATTTCATCTTAAAACTCACTATCGCAAGTTTAGTAATTGTAATAGGAACTTTATTAGCTTCAAATATGTTAGCTAAAAAAAATGAATCTGGATGGGGTGCGATGCGTTACCCACAATTAGTCTTAGGGATGTTAGCGATTTTTACTTACGTAGGTGTTGAGGTAACGATTCAAAGTAATTTAGGAGAACTACTGAAGTTTGTAACAAAAACTGTTGACGGAGTTGATTTAAATCCTTTAGGATTAAAAGCGATGAGTGATACTGAAATTGCACCTTTAATCTCAATGTATTGGGGTGGGTTAATGATAGGGCGTTGGGCAGGAGCTATTGCAGTATTTAATCCTTCAAATAAAATAAAAACTTGGCTATATATTCTCGTACCTTATATTGCATTTGGAGTGATATTATTTGTGAATTATATCTCTGGGTTTAATGTAAAAGAATTATTCTTATTCGCTATTTGTGTCGCTATTCAAATAGGCGCATTTTTTGTAGGGAAAGATAAACCAGCATTAACATTAAAGATATTTGGACTATTAGGGGTATTTGCTATTTTAATAGGGTTGTTTACTAGTGGTACAGTGGCGTTATTTGCTTTTTTAAGTGGTGGATTATTCTGCTCAATTATGTGGCCTAGTATTTTTGCATTAAGTATTAAAGGGTTAGGAAAATATACGTCTCAAGGCTCAGCATTTTTAATTATGATGATTTTAGGAGGTGCTATAATCCCGCCATTACAAGGTAAGTTAGCAGATGTTATAGGGATTCATAATTCGTATTGGATAGCAGCAGGGTGTTTCTTGTATTTAGCTTTTTTTGCTCAACGTGTGGAAGGGTTAATACGAACAAAACCTACATCTTGATTTAACAAGAACAACTATTCAAAAGGTTGCGCAGCTTTAGAGTTTCTAATAAAAATTATATAATTAGAGTAATCTGAAGTAACTTTATTTTTAGGAATATCAATTTTTTGACTTTTCATGAACGGTAAAATCATAGTGAAATCCATTAATCGATTACTATTTTTATAAGGACTATCATCACTATCTATTTTATAAAAAGTTATTGTATTAGAAGAAGAAGTTCTTTTTAAATCTTTTATCCCCTTAAGATAAAATAATAGTGAATCGTATCTTAATGACAATTTGCTCCATAAAGGTCCATTTTTTAGATAAAAAGGAAGTCCTTCACTTTTGATAATCATTTTACTGTCTTGAAAGCACATGTTTAATGAAACTAACCTAATTTAAAGCCTCACTCACTTTTTTCATAAACTCACCAATTTTATTAGGTTCTAACCAACGTGTCACAACCACGACATCATTCTTTTTATCAATAACAATAAAATTACCTCCAAAACCAGCAGCGTAATAAATATCTTCATCTACACCTTGCCAGTGACGAGGCCCTTTTTGGTTTAGCCACCACATATATCCGTAGTTGACATTTGGTTTTGATGGTACAATCGCTTTTTCAATCCATTTTTCACTTAAAATATGTTGGTCATTCCATTTACCATTATTTAAAAATAATAGCCCAAAACGTGCCATATCTTCAGCAGAAATAAATAAACCAGCACCTGAGTGTCCACCACCAGTTACAGATTTCATATTAATACCATCAACTTCGGTCCAAGCATGATTATATCCGTGCCATCTCCAAGTAGTTGACGCTCCAATTTTATCCATTAAATGTTCTTTTAAAACTTGTGGTAATGGTTTACGCCATACTTGTAGTAATGAATAGGCTAATACATTTACTCGCACATCGTTATATTCCATAAATGTTCCGGGTTCTTTGAGTTCTCGGTATCTCCAATCATCTAACCCGCCGTCACGAGGAGGCCTATCTGCCCAATCTTTTAACCCCCAGATTTCTCCAGACCAATCCGAGTTTTGTTGTAATAAATGCTCCCAAGAAATTTTACTATTATGCGCTCCATCAAAAGTACCGTCCCAAACATATTGTCCAACTTTGTTATTGACATTAACAATTAATTTATGATCATAAGCCAATCCTGCTACGGTAGATAAAAAACTTTTGGTTACGCTAAAAGTCATATCTACACGCTTTGTCTCTCCCCATTTTGCTACTATATATCCATTTTTGAGAATCATCCCTGCTGGACCACCACGTTTTTTAGTAGGACCTAAAATGTCGTGAAATGGTTCTCTTCTAAAGCTATTTAAAGCGGCTATTCTTAAATCTTTAGAACCACTATATTCATTCGCTTCAGCAAAAGACACGGCTTCAGCTAATTTTGTGTTTGAAATTTTGTAATCTGAAGGATTTTTTTCTTCCCAAGAGGCATTGCGTTCGGGGAAATAATAATTTTGAGCTTTACTAGTACTAGTAAAACTTAATGCAAAAAATAAGGATAAAAGTGTAATTAGTCTCATTGTGATGTGAATTTTAATCGAAGGTTTGAAAGTACAAATTTTATTAAATAAATAAAGTGACTTTAGGATAAACTTAGCTGCATTAACAAATCTGTTTGTTCATCGGTTCCCATAAAAAAGGAATGTGAATCAAAAATAGAAAACCCTTGTTTTTCATAAAAAGCAATGGCTTTTTTGTTTTCTTCCCATACGCCAAGCCATAGAGTAGTATATTGTTTTTGTCGCGCAATAGAGATCACTTTATTGATAATATAATGACCTATTGATTGTTTCTGAAACTTTTCAATAATATAAATACGTTCTAATTCTATAAATAAACGCCCTAAAGGCTCACTTTGTGCATCATTTTCATTCAATTTAAAATAGCCAACTAAATTGTCTTTTAAATACACGTAATAAAATATAGAGTTTGCATTTAAAAGCTCTGCTTGAAGTGTTTTTTTACTAAATGCAGTATCTAGATAGGCTTTAAAATCATTTGGATTATTTTGTTTTTCAAATGCAGAAGAATAAGTCTCAATTGATATTTTAACCAACCCATCTAAATCCTCAGGTTGTACTATTTTAAAATGTAAATCCGTCATAAAAATTTAAAATTACTTAAAAAATAATTACTTTTATATCATGCAAGAAAAATTAAATATAGTACTCATTCAAGCTAATCTAGTTTGGGAGAATCCAATTGAAAATAGAATAAATTTTACCAACAAAATTAAAGCTATTTCTGAAACCGTGGACATTATTTTTTTACCAGAAATGTTTACTACT
The DNA here is from genome assembly GCA_964510745.1 of uncultured Flavobacteriaceae bacterium. Taxonomy (GTDB): domain Bacteria; phylum Bacteroidota; class Bacteroidia; order Flavobacteriales; family Flavobacteriaceae; genus AU392. The sequence continues at coordinate 7,144 of CAZECB010000080.1, forward strand.
GGATTTACAATGACTCCTAAAGCTGTAGCAGAAACAATGCAAGGCGATACACTACAATGGATGAAAGAGATGTCACAACTCAAAAATGCAGCAATAGGAGGAAGTGTGATTATTGAAGATACCGGAATGTACTATAATCGTTTTATATTTATGATGCCAGATGGGGTGTATAAAACTTATGATAAGTGTCATACGTTTACTTTAGCAGGAGAGCATAAGGTATATAATCCTGGAACTGAAAAAATAATTGTGGATTATAAAGGATGGAAAATTTGCCCATTAATTTGTTATGATTTACGTTTCCCTGTATTAGCTAGAAATAAAGAAAATTATGACCTTTTGGTATATGTAGCTAGTTGGCCTAAACCTAGAATAGCAGCTTGGGATGCTTTGCTAAAAGCAAGAGCTATTGAAAATATGAGTTATTGCATTGGTGTGAATCGTGTAGGGTTAGATGCGAATAATCATGAATACCCTGGTCATACGGCAGCATATAATGGTTTAGGCGAAAAACAATCTCATATAGAAACAGATAAGGAAAT
>CAZECB010000081.1:0-7681 GCA_964510745.1 uncultured Flavobacteriaceae bacterium
TTTTTCTTTTTCTGCTTTATCTACTAATGCCGCTTTTGCTTTCGCTGGTGTAAATAAAGATGCCACAGGAATTGAAAATATATTATACTTTATTATTTTTTTATTATCTGTTTCAGCATCATCTATAGATGGAATTTCTTTCACTTTGAAAGCATCAGATATTTTTGGTGTATAGGGTTTTACCACATTTACTACTTGAGTATTAATTGTATCTTTAGGTTGTCTCTTCTTCTGAGAAAACGCATTTGATAATTGTAATACGATGACTAGTATTAGTAGTTGTTTTATGTATTTATACATACTCGCTTTTTGTTTTGATTTAATTCGAGAATCCGGAACTTAATTTCCATCATCTGTGTCTATTGATGAATTTGTTTTTGCCTCTTCTATTTTAATTCGATTTAATTCGTCTTTAGCTTCTGTAACGACATCATTAAATTCTTTAAAATTTTCAGTCACACTCTCTAAAATATAAGTAGCTTGATAGGCATCTTTTAACTGATAAAAATTCTTCGCCATTAATACTAATCCTTTAGCTCCATAATATTTATATCCTGAATAATCTTTCGCTAATTTTTGAACTACCGTATTAGATGCTTGATATTCTCTATCTTTATTTTTAAAATAGGCATTAAAATATAATGCTTCTGCTGCTAACTCTCCTGAAGCAATTTTCTCTACTTGTGCATAAGCCATTTTAGCACGGTTTTCATCATTTGTTTTAATTGCAGAACGTGCTATAATAATTTGCGCATCACTTTTTACATTATTATCTATTCTAGAGTTAGATAATACCTTTTCTGCATAAATAACTGCACTACTATAATCATCTAATTGATAATACGCATTCATTAAATTTGATTGCGCAAATACAATACTTTGTGGCAGATCTGATTCTGATTCTAAACGTTTTAAAATTGAGATTGCAGTTGACCAATCTTTTTTATTCAAAATAATTTCAGATAAACGCGTCAATGCGATTTCAGTATACTCACCATTAGGCTTATTAATCACATATTCATAATGAGGTTTAGCATTTTCTGGTAAATCTTCTTTAAAATATAATTGTGCGAGGTAAAAATGTGCATTTAATATATGTAACCCATTTTCAAACTGATTGATATACTCATTAAACAATTTAATAGACCTGCTAGTATTACCTGCCAAGTATTGTTTTTCAGCAGATTCATAAGTAGTATTATCTAATTCAGCATTACTAACATCTACATAATCTAACGATTTTACCCAAGATGCATATTCATTTACACGTCCTAAATCAATATAAATTAAACGTGATGTAGATACCGCTTGAATAGCCTCAGGAGTTGCTGGATATGTATTTGCAACATTCTTAAATTTGTTTAGAGCCAAATCATTATTTCCAGAATTGTAATGCACTAATCCTTGACGTAACAACGCTTTTGATACAAACGAACTTCCTTTATACTCTGAATTTAAACGATCATACATAAGCATCGCTTTATCTGTTTTATTACTTTTCACATAAGAATTACCCAATTCATATAAAGCATCATCACGTAATTTAGATGTTGTAAACGTATCTATAAAATCATTTAGCTCATCAATTTTTTTAGTGCTGTTTCCTAAATACCCATAACTCAATGCTTTTTGAAAAAATGCGTAATCAGGTTCTATTTCTTTTAATCGAATTGCTTTTTCGTAAGCTTTAATAGCTTCGTTATAATTACTAGATACAAATTCACCATCACCTAATCTTAAATAAGCATCATTTAACCTCACTTTATCATCTGAACTTTTTTTAATGTATTTTTTAAAATACTCAGTAGATTTCGAATAATTTTTCTGCTTAAAATATGTATATCCTAAATTATAATCTATATTAATAATTTCACTGGTAGATGTCGATTTACCAATTCCTTGAAATTGCTTGAACCCTAGCAAAGCGTCATCATAATCTGTTAAATTATAATCTGTTTCAGCCTTCCAAAAGGTTGCTCTTGCCGTATATACTTCATCTCTTGGTTCTTTTAATGATTTATCAAAAAATGATTCTGCTTCTAAATATTGATTTTCATTATATAATTCTATGCCGCGATAAAATGCTACTTTTTGATAGGCAACTTTATTTTCAAAACTATTTTTCCCCTCTAAAAGAGTTAATGCTTCTTTATAATTTTTTGAAGTGATATAGGAATCTATTAATAAAGTTTCAATTTCTTCTTTATAACTCGTTTTGGGATATTTCTTTAGATAGTTTGATAATACTTGAGATACTGCTTGGTATGGGTTTCCAATTTCATAACTAATCTTTGCGTAATTTAACCATGCATCTTCTTGAATTTTTAAGTCAAAATCCATTTGAGAAGCATTTCTAAATGCATTTAATGCTTCTTGTTTTTTATCTAAATTAATATAGCTTTCTCCCAAATGATAATAAGCGTTTTGCGCTACAGAATCATTTCCATCTATAATTTTATTAAACTCTGAAATAGCGATATCAAATTCCCCTTGCTTATAATACGCATACCCTAATTGATAAAAATCTGTATTACTCCATTTACCACGACGCCCTTTATATTCTTTTAAAAATGGAATAGCCTTTGTATATTGTTTTAAATTAAAATAACTCTCTCCTATTATTTTTGATAATTCTGAAATTTCATTAGCATCACTTGTTGCTAATTGTCCTTTAGCTAATTCAATAGCTTTTTCAAAATTTCCTAGCTTGAAGTTTAAATCAGCTTGATAATAAGATAAATCTTCTCTATACTTTTCCTTATCGCTAACTTTATCAAAGTATTCTGAAGCTTTATCATAATCATCACCTTCATAGGCCATAAAACCAATATAATACTTGGCTTGTGATCCATACTTTTTTGAATTCTCAACACGTGTTAAATATTTCTTAGCGTTCTTGTTACTTTTAGTAGCATAAAAACTATACCCGTAATTAAAATCAAATTTTTCACGTTCTTTTCTGGGTAATGATGCTTCATCTACTTTCTCATACCATTTTCTAGAGTTAGAATATTTTGAGTTCTCAAAATAGTAATCACCTACATCTATAAATGCTGTATTGCGTTTTGTACTAGTAGGATATTCTTCTACAAATTTTAATATCAAATCACCTGCATTTTGTTGGTTTAAACGTACTGCAGAATTTGCAATATAATAATCGCAATCAGACTTTATAATTTCATCTTTTGCTTTGTTTCCTACTTTATAAAAAAGGGTCTGTGCTGCTAGATATTGTTTATTATTATAAAGAGATAATGCTTTTTGAAAATCAGCCAAGTCACTTGTATATGTTGCTGATTTTTGAGCAAAAATATTATAATTGTATACTAATAATAGTATAAAAACAAATTTTGTTTTTTTAATCATTACTCTCGTTTTTTGTTGTGAATCAAAGATAATTTAATCTCGTTTTTATAACGTTAAAATTATTTTATAATTATAAACCAACTTATTAAATATTTAAAACAATCACAGGAACGCACTAAATTCTATTTTTAAAAGTTATCCTAAAATGATACATTTACACAAACGATAAATTTCATTATTAATTATGCCTGAAACTGTTTTAGAATTAAAAAATGCTTCCATTTTTCAAGGAGAAAGTTTAGTGCTTTCTGACGTAAATCTCGAAATGAAAAAAGGCGATTTTGTATATCTTATAGGCAAAACAGGTACTGGTAAAAGTAGTTTTATGAAAACACTTTATGGTGATTTAATGCTTACCAAGGGAGAAGGTGCTATTGTAGATTTTAACTTAGGCACTTTAACTGAAAATGAAATTCCTTTTTTAAGACGAAAATTAGGTGTTGTTTTTCAAGATTTTAAACTTTTAAATGATAGAACTATAAACAGTAATTTAGAATTTGTTTTACGTGCTACGGGCTGGAAAGATAAAACTGAGATACAATCTAAAATTGAAGGTGTATTAGGTAAGGTTGCAATGAAATCTAAAGGTTTTAAATTTCCTTATGAGCTTTCTGGTGGTGAGCAACAACGTATTGCTATAGCAAGAGCTTTATTAAATAACCCAGAGCTTATACTTGCAGATGAACCTACTGGAAATTTAGATCCACAAACCAGTATTGAAGTTATGGAAGTGCTTCAAGACTTAAATAAAAAAGGGCATACTATTTTAATGGCTACTCATGATTATGCTCTACTTTTAAAGTACCCTAGCAAAACCCTAAAATGTGATGAAGGTAAGGTTTATGAGGTAGTACAACGAAAAGATTAATTTTCATCTTTAAGCCCCAAAACACTAAAGAAAAAACTGAATAGTATCAATTGTATTCCTAAAACCAAACTTACAACACCTGGTATTAGCATTTTTAATTTGCCTTCAGTACTTGTATTATTTTCAAATCCGAAATAAGATAATATAGCTCCAATTATCATAAATAAAACCCCCACGAGCAGACCTCTTTCTAGAGTAAAATAATTAAATAATTTATTATAGTTTTTCTTTCGAGGAATTAACCCGTGATTTGTTGCATAGATCTTAGTCAATGCATAAAAAATAATAAATTGAAAGCTGATTAAAAATAGTCCTGAAAACAAAGGAATTTTAGTTAAACTTTCACTTATATTATCACCAAACATTATATTTAGTGTTCCTATAGAGCCTATTAACATTAATATTACACCAGGTACTAAAAACAACCATCTGGGACTGTATAATAGTAAGAATCGGAGATGTCTCCAACCATCAGGAAATGTTCTCAAATGCGGCTTTCTACTTCTTCCTGATGGAAAGACCGTAGTAGGGATTTCAACAATTTTGAAATTGAGCATTGAAGCTTTTACAACAATTTCTGAGGCAAATTCCATTCCAGAAGTTGTTAGTTCCATTTGATCATATACTTTTCTTGTAAAAGCTCTAAGTCCGCAATGAAAGTCGCCTATATTTGTTTTAAAAAAAAGATTCCCTAAAAAAGTTAATACTGGGTTGCCAATATAACGGTGTAAAAAAGGCATTGATTTTTTTTGAATATCTCCTTTAAAACGATTACCCATTACAAGGTGATTTCCTTTTTTTAATTGCTCAACAAAAGGCATTAAATTAAGTAAGTCGTGACTATCATCTGTATCTGCCGTTATAATATATTTTCCCTTAGAAATATCTATAGCTGCCCTTGATGCACTTCCATATCCTTTTTTCTTGACATTTACAACAACTGCACCTAGAGCTTTAGCAATTTTTTGAGATCCATCAGTACTTCCATTATCACCAATAATAATTTCGCCATCTATACTATTTTTTTGAAGAAAGTGATTTGCTTTTTGTATACAGTTTGCAATAGTTTCTGCTTCGTTAAGACAAGGCATTACTATAGATAGCTCAATACTCATTTAATTGTTTTTTAATTAAAATCTCATTTAGTAGCAAAATAATCAATGCAAAAATCACCCAATCAAAATAAAACACATATCGTTTGATAGAATGCACAGCTAAAGCAATTATAGTATTATTTGCAAGCATTAATAAAATTGTTACTACAAAAAATTTATATATGTTTTCATTTGTTTTCCATAGATATACTAAGCCATAAATTAATAACATTATAAACAATAGTAGTTGTTTTGTTGTTCCAAATGCATTTTTTACATTTTTAAACAACAGAATAGCTCTAACCTTAAAACTGTGCTTTATCATTGGTAATAACATATCAGCACACAAGTTATTTAAAGCTATACTCTGCTCGTAATAATTTAATCCCCTATTTTCAAAATATTTTAACCCTAATTCATGAACACGTGTATTACAAATTTTTGTAAAATTTTCTTGAAAATATTGATAATCATCTTCCTCTAAATCAATTGCTTGTGATCTTGTTAATTCTGATTCAAACAAACTATTATATATGATTTTGAAATATTCTTTCTGATCTTGAGTATCAAAAATAGCAATATCTTCTTTCTCAGACACATAAAAAGATGCGCTAATTAAATGCACATAATTCATCGTATTATTTACAAATTGATCATAAACAACCTTATTATATATTTTTTCTGTTAGGCTAGTAAAAAAAGGGAGGATTAGTAAAATTCCTAAAACAAAACTACGTTTTAATGTGTATTTATTTTTATAAGCTACATATAATCCTAAAATTAATATAACAGGTATAAAAGCTATGAATTGACCTCTAGTAAGGATTAGTATAAATACTAATGGAATTATTTTATATACATATTTTAAATTCTCTTCTACAAATAATTTTAAGCATAAAGAAATTAATAACAATATCATTGGATAAGATATAGCCTCAGACAATACTCTATTAGCCACAAAATGTAAGTAAACACAAGGCGCTAAAATAATAAACTGAATTATAATTTTGCTTAATACATTAATTTTAAAAATACCAGCAATTGTTTTAAGTAAATAATGTGTTCCTAATACAATAAAAATATACTGAACTAGAACTACAGGTATTCTATAATAATCACCAAAAATAGAGGTGAAAATCTTTAAAAATAGATTATAAATAGGGGATCTATTAAAATCCATATTTAAAAAAGCATAACTATCTGGGTAATAATCAGCTCCTTTATAAAACACAAAAACACCAATACATATATAAATTAAAATATTGGTTGAGTTTTTAATATTATTCAGATTAATCATGAGTCAATTTTGATAGTAAATATAATTTTTTTAAAATGAATTATGGATGCATATTATCTACAAAATATTGATTAGATTTGATCGCTATGATTTCTGTTTTAATCCCAACACATAATTACAATGTATACCCTTTAGCTAAAGCTTTAGAAGTACAGTTTTTAAATTCTAAAATCACTTATGAAATTATTTGTAGAGATGATCTTGCTATTGATTCATTAATAGAAAACGAAAAAATAAATCTCTTAAAACATGCTACATTTGTTTTTGTAAAAAAAGGAAATGGATTAAGTGAAAACAGAAATAAATTAGCAAGTATTGCTAAATATGATTATCTTTTATTTATTGATGGTGACTCCGCTTTGCCCGATAAAAGTTTTATAGATAGATATTTAAGTGTTATAAAAAATAATATCGATATCATTTATGGAGGAAGAATACATCCTAAAACAGTACTTAAGCATCAAAAATTAAGATGGAAGTATGGGAGATTACGAGAAGATTTAACAGCCTTAGAAAGAGAAAAAGATAAATACAAATATTTATTTTTTAATAATACTTTAATAAAAAGAGAGTTTTTTAACACTATAGGTTTTGAAAAGAGTATTACTCAATATGGACATGAAGATACTATTTTAGCATATAAAATAAGTTTAAAGAAAGCTTCAGTTATACATATCAACAACCCTGTTTTGCATAATGATATTGATAGCAACATTACTTTTTTAAATAAAAGTAAACACTCTTTAGAGAATTTAAATACAATTTATAAAACTAATTTAATAGATTACCGTTTTATCACTTTTTTAAAAATATTTTCTAAAATAAAGAAATTCAAGCTTCATTATTTAGCAGCGTTATTTCATGTTCTATTCGCTAGTCTATTAGAAAAGCAATTAACCTCTAAAAGGACTTTAATTTTCATTTTTAATTTATTTAGATTAAGTTATTTTAGTCATATCAATTTAAAAAAATGAGCCCTTTCTTTTCTATAATAATATCTTTATATAACAAAGAACTCTATATTGAAAATACGCTAAAGAGTGTATTGAATCAAGA
>CAZECB010000082.1:0-3683 GCA_964510745.1 uncultured Flavobacteriaceae bacterium
TTGGATTATCTCTACTACTACCTGTAGATGGATTACCTGGGGTACTTCCACTATCACCAGATCCACCATCACCACATAAATGAATGCCTAAAGAATCAGTTAAGATGAGCCATTGATCTATATATGGATCACTATCTTGTACTACATCCATACGCAAGCAAGGAAATTCTTCAAAATATTCTTGACGAATACAATTAATATCTTCTATTGTTAGCAGTGCCAATTGACCAGAACTGTTGAATATATAATTTCTAGAATACATAATCGTGATAGATTCAAAACCAATAGCCAGTTCTTCAGGAGTTACTACAGGAGCCACAAAATCACAATTATTACTAGTAGTATCATCTCCATCATTTCCCTCAATAAGAAAATCATCATCTAAACGAGGGTTTTCATCTACACCAATTTGACTAGTTGTTGTATTTAATGGAATTCCATTAGGATTGTCACTTTTTATTTGTCCATTACTATTTTGTAATTCTTGTTGAGTTTGTTGAATTTCATTTAATTGTTGTTCTTCTGTAACAATACTATCAGTAGTACACGCAAATGTTACAAATGCTATAAATAGCGTTAAAATAAATTTGTTCTTCATAATTAGGGTTTAGAATTAATAAAAAATACTATATTTTTCTTTACATGTTAGTATTACTTAAAAATCTTACCCAAACCTAAGGTAATTTTCATAAAATGAATCAAATCCTTTAATCAAATCGATATAATGCTTAATAAATAGGGGGAAAGTGTTTGATATAGCTCTTTATATTCTATGACTAAAAAAATATGTTTTGCCCTTAAGTTTTATTTTTTTTTTCTCTTAAAAAAACTCATTTACAAAGAGTTTAAAAGATTTGTAATAATATCTTAAATTAACTTGAAAGAGTTGATTAATACATTTTGTTTTACTTGTTGAAATATTTATATAACTACTATTAGTTATTTAAATAACATTAAAATAAGTCTGATTTTATAATATAGGATTTTAAATTAATAATATTGTATTTTGGCTTGATGTTTGCGCCACTTAAAAAATCTTACATTAAACCTGAGATGTTTTTATGAAATTAATTCAAAATCACCCACAGATCGATCAATTGGTTAATAATGATGTAGAAATATATAAACTACTCTATAATATATTATTACCTAAAGTCATTAACTATATTAGAAATAATAGAGGGACATCAACAGATGCAGAAGAAATATTTCAAGAGGCGCTATTTCAAATTGTTGTGCGTGCTAAGGTGAAAGGTATAGAGATAAAAACCTCTTTTGAAGGTTATATATTCACGGTTTGTAAAAATTTATGGATAAAAGAATTAAATAATCGAAAAAAAGAGGTAAGAAATGATGGGGTTTTTGAACTAAAGGCAAATGATGATACTGTTGCATCTATTTTACAACAAGAACAATGGGATTTATTTGAAGAGAAATGTCAACAACTTACAGATAATTGCCGTGAATTGTTAAAAGATTTTTTTAATAAAATATCTTATAAAGTCATTGTTTCTAAATTTAAATACTCTTGTGAAAACGTAGCGTTTCAACGTGTATTTAAATGTAAAAAAAAATTAGTAGATTTGATAAAAGCAGATGTTAAATATCAAAATTTGAAGTACTAATGGAAGATCAAATATATAAGAAAATAGAAGCATATTTAGGAGGTGATATGCCTCTTGAAGAAGCTATTCTTTTTGAAAAACAAATGGAAGAAGATTCTGTACTTAAAAAAGAAGTCACGCTATATAATGATTTAAACTATCATTTAGGCGAGCAATCTTTAAATAAAGATTTTCCAGATACTGAATATACTAAAACATTAAATACGTTTTTGCAAGGTGATGAAGCCTCACAAGTAAAAAAAGATTTAAAACAGGCTAAAGAGCTATATTCTAGAAAAGGATCATTTTTTAATCGCTATAAAACTAGAATTTTATCTTCAGCAGCAGTAATTTTACTATTCATAGCTGTAAGAGTAGTTTGGTTTCCTAATGTAAATTCAGATGCGTTGTATTTAGACTATTATAATACTAGTGATTTGCCATCATTAGTTCAGCGTGATGATTCTAAAAATGCTTTGTCTAATGGAGTTGAGGCGTTTCAAAATGATAAATTTGAAAATGCTATAACCATTTTTGAGAATTATGAACAGACTGAAACAGATATAAATTATAATATGTTTTTGTATAAAGGGATATCTTATTCTGAATTAAATAATGTAGAAGAAGCGATTAAAGCTTTTGATGTTTTTGCTAATTCTGATTTATTAGATAACTCTAAAGGACTTTGGTTTAAAGCTTTAACGTATTTGAAAATAAATGATAAAGTAAAAGCAAAAAATGTATTAGAACAAATTATAAAAAACTCAAATAATTTTAAATATAAAGAGGCTAAACAGTTACTAGATGTGTTAAATTAACTCTCATTAACTGCTTTCAAAAACTCAGCTTTATATGCTAAACCGATAGGCAATGTTATATCTTGAATAAATACCTGATTACCTGCAATACGATTGAGTTTGTCTGTATTTATAGCAAACGATTTATGTACACGTATAAATTTAAAACTTTTTAAAGTTGCTAGCATATTTGTAAACGTACTATTGGTAATAATAAACGTATCTGTTAAGTGCACCTTCACATAATCACCAAAGGCTTCTATATATAAAATTGAATCAGTGTTAATTTTATGCAATACTTTATTTGATTTTATGATGATTGAACCTGATGTGTTTTTAAGTTGGTTTTCATTAGACTTTTTATCAAGTACTTTATTCACTGCAGTAAAAAATCGATCAAACGAAAATGGTTTTAATAAATAGTCTATAGCGTTAAGTTCAAAACCATCTACTGCATATTGTGGATATGCTGTTATAAAAATAACGTGAGGCGGATATTGTAATGATTTATAAAATGTTAATCCAGAAACTTTAGGCATATTAATGTCTAAAAACAGTAAGTCTATTGAAATGCCTTGTTTTAACACTTGTAATGCTTCAATAGCATTGCCGCAAATATTAATGAGTTCTAAAAAATCAACATCTGTAATGAATTTTTTAAGTACATTTTGTGACGAAGGTTCATCATCTATAATGATACATCTAATCTTCAAGAGCTTCTAATTTTAAAGTTACTGTAAATACATCTTTCGTTTTTGCAATCTCAAACATATGAGCGTTTGGGTATACAATTTCTAAGTTTTGTTTAATGTTTTCAATTCCTAAACCTGAATGTAAATCTACCTCATTATTTGAATTTTTAGAAATGTTATTTTTTATTTTTAGACTTAATTGTTTTTCAATTTGTAATATATCTATATTAATGAAAGTCCCTTTAATATCTCCTTTCATACCATGTTTAAAACTGTTTTCAATTAGAGGGAGAATCAACATAGGGTAGAGGTTGAAATCTTCATCTTCTATAGAGGTGTTTAATGTGATATTCTCTACAGATTGTAATCTTAATTTCTGAAATTCAATATAGTTATTTATTAAAGTTAACTCTTCTTTTATGGTGACATTTTCTGTGTTAGAATCATAAATCACATATCTTAAAATATCAGATAGCTGAACGATAGCATCTTTAGTAGTGTCTTTTTTTTCAAGAGCTAGAGCATAAATGACATTTAAAGAATTGAATAAAAAATGAGGATTGATTTGTGATCGAAGTGATGCGAGTTGT
>CAZECB010000082.1:3693-7659 GCA_964510745.1 uncultured Flavobacteriaceae bacterium
GTGTTTGTATTTGTAGGTTTTGTGTTTTTAATAATCTGTTTTCATTGGTATTAAAATACACCCAATCTTCAGCGAGTTTAATAAGTGATGTGGCGATTAAAAATATACTGAATATAATAATCAAACTTGTTCCTGAATGATAAGAAATAAAAAAATAACTAGGGAATAAATAGTCAATAATAGATTTAAAAAACCAAGTGCTTAACTGAGAAAAAATGATAAGATTTAATATAAATAGAATAATGAATGTAACGTATTTTTCTTTAGTTAAAAATTTAGGAATTAAAATATAAAGATTAATAAGCGTAGGGATAGAAATGCTTAATAAAAAACTTATTGTATAGATATAATCAATTTTAATAGGCAGTTTACCTTTTGTGAATATAAATAATAAAATGATAAATGCACCAACCCATAGTATGCTATTGAATACTATGGGTCGGTGATTATTATTTAATTTATAGAGATATGGATTAAGGTTGAGCATTTATTCCTTTTAAAGTATATTCAACATCATTTTCCCATATTTCTGGATCATTAGAGGCTAAATATTTCTTCATGAAATTATAAAGCTCTTCAGATTTAGCTGTTAATACAACATTATTATTTAACGCTCCCACTTTCTCATGTTTAATTTTAAGTTTTTCTTCTGCAAATAATTCTAAGATTCTCTTTTCACTTAACCATTTTAAGTTAATTGAGTCATCTTCATTGAAATCAATTTTCGCTATAGTATGCGTGTCTATTTGATGAAAGCCTTTTATATCGTTTAAATCAATAATTTCATATTCAAACGGTGTAAAATCTATAAAAATTTTATTATTGACTTTAAAAGGCATAGCGAGTAATGAAAATTCTCTGTCATCTATAGAATACTCTACTTTATATGTATTAATCCATATTCTAGGGTCTTTCTTTTTTTCTATTTTAGAAGAATCTAATGTTTCTTTTGTATAATTAAAATTTTTAATTAACCACTTTCCCTTGTTTTGATCTATCCATTCTCCTTTAAAATCATCTAAGCTTACTATGGCTTTTTCTATGTAAAAAGGATTTAAAGACTTAACAATACAAGAGCTGCATAATGTAAAAACAAGTACTACTAAAATGTGTTTTAATTTCATAATTATAAATTTAATGATTTGATATCAAAATAAAAGCTATAGAATAATTAATAAAAGTTATTTCGACAAACACGAGTTTACTAATGCCAAACACTATAAAATCCCTAAATTTGAATTTCAAAATAAGTAAATGCAACAAACTACTAATACTATTTTAATGATTCGCCCTAAAAATATAAGAGCGAACGAGCAAACAGCTTCTAATAACTATTATCAAAAAGAACTTAATGCTGATTCTAGTACTCAAGTACAAGCACAATTTGAATTTGATACTTATGTAAATAAACTCAAGGCTGTTGGTGTAAATGTAATTGTATATAAAAAGGACGATGATTTAGATACACCTGATGCTCATTTTCCTAATAACTGGATTTCATTTCATGATAATGGTAATGTTGCATTATATCCTATGTATGCTAAAAATAGACGTTTAGAGCGCAGAGAATCTGTTTTAGAATTTATAGAATCTCATGGGTTTAAAATAGAAAATATTATAGACTATACTAGTGCTGAAGCTGAAGAATTATTTTTAGAAGGTACAGGAAGCATTATTTTGGATAGAGTCCATAAAAATGCATATTGTGCTTTATCACCACGCTCTGATGAAAATTTATTTATCGAGTTTTGCGAAGATTTTGATTATAACCCCATTGTATTTACAGCGAATCAAACTGTTGACGGTAAACGAGAACCTATTTATCATACCAATGTTATGATGTGTATTGCAGAAACCTTTGCTGTAATTTGTTTAGAGAGTATTGATGATAAAAAAGAACGTAAAAATGTAGTGAAATATCTTAAATCAAGTGGTAAACAAATTATAGAAATTACTGAAACTCAAGTCGCTCAATTTGCTGGTAATATGCTACAAGTGCAAGGTGCTAATGATAAACGCTATTTGGTGATGAGTCAAGCGGCTTATAACTCTTTGACATCAGAACAAATTAAAATGATAGAAGCGCATTGTGCTATTATTTCAAGCCCTATAGCTACTATTGAAGCGTGTGGTGGCGGTAGTGTAAGGTGCCTTATGGCTGAGATGTTTTTACCACAATAGGCGAATTCACTTCAATGCTTTTAAAATATTGATGGATTGCTTCACTTTTAAGGAGTTCTATATAAAAACGACTTCCTAAATTAGGCTCACTTTCTACCCAAATTTTACCTTTATTAAGTTCTACCAGTTGTTTACAGATAGATAAACCTAAACCGGTTCCCTTTTCATGATCTGTACCACGTGTAGTAAATCCTTTATTTTTAAATAACTTGTCTTGATTCTCTTTAGAAATCCCTACACCAGTATCTTCAATACATATCAACGAATTGCCATTACGCTGTCTGTTAGATAATGTGATGACATCACCAACTTTTGAGAACTTCACTGCATTGGCTAATAAATTTTGAATCACAATTTCAATCATACTCTTATCAGCAAACACAATGTCTTTATGAGATTCATCTAGAATCATGATTTGTTTCTGGTCTGCTTTTTTCTGAATTAAAGTAATTTTCTCTTTAAATATGTCTTGTATATTAAAAGCCTCTGGCTCTGGATCTAGATTTTGCATTTGTGATTTAGACCAGTTTAATAAATTCATTAACAACGCAGCAGCATTATCAGCATTATCACTTAGCTCAGGAATTAATTCTTCAAACTCTTTTTTAGAAATACTTTTATCTTTTAATAAATCTAAAAAAGCTTTAACAGAAGTAATGGAGTCTTTTAAGTCATGAGACACTATAGAAAATAATCGATCTTTAACTGAATTAGTGTCTTGTAGTTGAGAGACTTGTTTTTCTGTAGTATCACTATGCGATCTTAATTTTTTGTATTTAACTTCTAATTTTCTACTTGAATTTTTTGCTTTTCGTAAACTTAAAACTCCAACACATATAGTAATTAATAATAGTACCAAAGCGCTAATTAAACCATATAAGAGATAAGTAGAGTTTTTAAAAATACTAGAACTATTTGCTTTTTTAGTTAGTAATGAAGGTGTTTCAGTAACTAATTTAGAAACTATTTCTTCTTTAGGAGTTTCTTTTTCTTCTGGATTTTCAATATGAGTAACAATAGAAGGTATTGTATTTTTTATACGTAAATCCTCTCTTAATTCGTAATACCTAGTTTGCCATCTGCTTACCTGTTTATAATCTCTTTTAAGAGAGTCTAGAGTGATTCTTAACTTATAATTTGCTAAGAGTTCATTATCGTCACCAATTTCTTTTGCAATGCCATAAGCTTCTTTAATTTGACGCTCAGCTGTAACAACACGCTCTTCTCTTAAATTTAAATCAGCAATACTATTTAATGTTTTAAGTGTTCCTTTTTTACTTTTAATACGTCTATTTAGGTTTAAACTTTGAACTAAATATTTTTCTGCACTTTTTAGTTGATCAAGGTTTAAGTGTTGTTGCCCCAGCATAGGTAAAATAGAAGCACGAAGTGTTCTATCTGTTTTTGAATCTAGAAGTTTAAGCGTTCTCTCATAGTAATCAACAGATTTTCTATGTTGATTTTGTATTGCATAAAGCTCTGCAATGTTGCGTGTTGAGTTTTTTATGCCTTCAATGTCATTTAATTGTTCTCTGACAGTTAACGCTTTAAAATTATAATCTAACGCTTCGTCTGTTTTATTGATATTGAAATAAGCATCTGCTAAATTGTTATAAGCTAAACTTAAATCATTTTTAAGATTTTTGCTTTCTAAAATTTCAATAGCAGATAAAGAATGACGTAATCCTTTAGTATAATTACCTCGTTTGATCTCAACAAGACCAATGCTGTTATTCACTTTTGAAATTCCCAAAAAATCATTTAATTGCTGATAAATTCTCAATG
>CAZECB010000083.1:0-647 GCA_964510745.1 uncultured Flavobacteriaceae bacterium
TCCTTAGTGGATTAACTGTTAATGCAGACACAACCAAAAATTTAGAAAATGGTTTTACTTCAACATCATATGTGAAGGGATATAATAATTCTTTCATCTTTTTAGAAGGAGGCATTGAATTTTCAATATTTAGAGATGGTCAATTCGATTTTAATATAAAAAATTACGGACCTCAATTTGGAGCTCATGTAGATTTAGGAGCTGTTAATCTTAGTTTTAACTCTGGTTATAATTATGACGCTTATGTACAGTATGATGATTACGGAGCAGTTATACAAATAGAAAATACACCTATTTACTATGATGATTACGGTAGAATAGCTCAAGCTGGAGATGTATGTATCTCATATAACAGGTATGGTAGAATAAACCGATTAGGTAACTTATATGTACATTATAATAGATACAACAAATATTCTCACTATACAGGGTACATTAACTCTTATAACAGACATTATACATACAGACCTTACCACAGATATTATTCTATACCATCAAGAAATTACTGTATCATTAACGTAAGACCATACAGGTACAACTACAATGTAGTTAGATATAATTATTATAGACCATATAGAAATAACTATAGAAAACAATATTATAGTGTAAATTCTGGAAAGCGATACGCTTATAATAGAAGTCGAAGA
>CAZECB010000083.1:657-7630 GCA_964510745.1 uncultured Flavobacteriaceae bacterium
CGCTTCAACAAACAATAGGAATAGAAGTAGGTCTATAGTGAATAGAACAAATTCAAACAGACGTTCTACAGCTAATAGAAGTAATACAAATAACAGAACAAGGTCACGAGTTGCTACAAACAACAATAGCAGAAGATCATCTAGTGCAACTAGAAATAATAGTACTCAAAGAAACAGATCTACTGTAAATAGAAACAGTAATAATAGAAATAGATCTACTGCAAGTAGAACTAGTAATAACAGAAACAGATCTACTGCAAACAGAGGAAATTCTAATAGCAGATCTAGAGCAAAATCACCTGTTAGAAAATCTAATACTAGAGTAGCTAGTAATAATAAACGAAGTAGTGCAAAACGTTCAAGTTCTTCTCAAGTTAGAAGTAGAAGTAAGTCAACAAATGGTCGTTCTTCTTCAAACTCTAGAAGCAGAAGCTCAAGACGAAGTTTAGATAAATAATTGAATAGTCAAATTATAGAAACCCTGCAAGAAGTTTGCCCCAAAGCAGCCTTGCAGGTTTTTTTATTGATATTAATATTGCTTTAAATATTTATCTAAAATTGCGGTAATATCTTCTGATAAATTTAATCGATATGCTAATAGCATATATAGTAAACCTATTAATGTTGATTTTAAAGCAATATTAATTACAGGATGAAATGGAAATTCCCAAAAATAAAAAGTGCCAACAAACGCAAGTAATACCATTAATGCTTTTAAAGTATTACTAGTAAATGGGAGTATTTTAAATTTAAGGTATACAAAACCAACTTTACAAGAATTATAAATAATTACAGCTAAAAAAGTAGCGAATGCTGCTCCATTTATACCATATTTAGGTATAAGTAGTGCATTTAAAATAATTGCTAGTATTGCTAAGATAAACCCTAGTAATAAGACGACTCTATAATAATTACTATTAAATAAAATAGCATTATTATTCCCTAACACATTATCTATAAGTTTTGCTGCACCAACAAGAAAAACGACAAAAACACCGCCACGATATTCTTCACGAAGCACATCGTAAAGTTCATTAATATTTAACACTATCAATAAAAAAACAAACCCACCTATGATAAATAAATTTATTGAAGTCCTTTTATATAAATCTTTTAAGGCTGATTTATTATTCTCATTTAGAAAAACAGCCGTAATAGGATTTGTTATTTGGTGCATTGCTCTTGCAGGTACGCCAACAACAGTTGCTATATATATGGCAACTCCATAATAAGCAGCATTTTCTATTTTAATATACTGCCCCAACATAAATTTATCAATTTCTAAAATAATACTCGCTACAGAACCAGCTATAATAATAAGTAAACTGTACTTTATTATTGAGTTTACATTAGTGATTTTTTTGAATCGTAATACTGGTTTACGAATAGCAAATGCATAACCCATCATTATTAATGTTCTTATAGCATATACAATAGTAACTCCATAAATAAAAACTTCAACATCAACCCATTTAAAATAAATACCCACAAAAAGAAACATCACTCCTACTCTATGAAAAACTTCTTTCATAAAATTGCCAAATACACTTTTCATTTGAACCTTAGCCCAAGCAAAAAATATTTCGAAATAAGCAAAACAGATAGCTACAATAAAAATTAACCAGACATAATCTCCTATGATTTCATTTTGTTTTGATAATGAATTAGAAATTATTTCGTAAGAAAAACATCCTATTAATCCTAAAGGAATAATGATTATTAAAGGGAATAAAAGCATCAAGGTTAGAAAACTATTGATACTGTTTCTACTTTTAAATGATGAATAAAACTTAATAATAGTATTATGAGTGCCTAAAGCTAAAATAGGCATCATTATAGCTGCAGTAGATAGAATATATACTACAAGACCATGATACTCATCTGTTAAAAAGCTAGTATATAGCAATAGTATATTTATAGCTCCAACCCCGAAACCTAGATAGGTAATTATGAAATTTTTTAAGCTTTGATTTTTTACAATTCCCATCAGTGATATTAAACTAGATTATGAATGTAGTAATTCTGAAAGTTTTTTTGTCAATTCTATTCTACTATATTGCTCTAAACCTATTGGATTTGTTTTTAAATTATTACTCTGAAATGCTTCAAAGTGATTTAAAATAGTTTGCTTTAATACATCATAATCTGAATATCCAAAGTAATTACCTGTATTTGTGGTTTTAATAATTTGTGACACATCCGAATCTGTTGGGCCAATGGCAATAATAGGTCTATTAGTTATCATATACTCAAATAACTTCCCTGGAATAATACACTTGGTATCTTCAGAATCAATTTCAATCAATAACAAAACTTGAGATTTATGCTGATATTGTAATGCCTTTTGATGTGATACATAACCTATATAGTTTACATAATCTGACAAGCCATAACTACTAATGCTATTTGACACATCTTGACTTACAGCACCAACTAACTCTAGTTGAAATTGCTCTTTAAACATTTCATTTTCAGAAATTAATTCATTCAAAGCACACCATAATATATCTGGGTTTCTTTCAGACAATAAAGACCCAATATGAGCTATTGAAAATACTTCATCTAATTCTAATCTTTCAAAAGTTTCTTTATCATACCCGTTTGTAATTACAGAGATAGGTTGTTTTGTAATTGTAGAAAATTCAATTTTAGTTTTAAAACTTGTCACAATAATTTCATCGGCAGTTTGTAATACTTTTGTTTCTAGAGTTTTGTGTTTCTCTCGTGAAGTTTTAGTGAGTTTTAATTTTTTGTGATAGCCTATGGTAGTCCAAGGGTCTCTAAAATCTGCAAACCATTTTAAATTTAATTTTTGTTTTAAATGGAGTCCAATTAAATGTAAACTATGCGGCGGACCTGTAGTTATGATAGTTGATATTTGATTCATTTCAATATAATCGGTTAAGTAATCAACTGAAGGTTTTATCCAACTTTTACGAGCATCTGGGATAAAATAATTTCCTCGAATATAGAGTAATACACGTTCAATGATACTTTGCTTTTTCTTATCTGAAATAATACCCTTACTTATGGTGTTAGAATTCTTTTTAGAAAGTAGTTTTGCAAATCTATAGGGTTCTTTTATAGGCTGTTTTAAAATTGTAATTCCATCTGGAATTTCAGGTAGCAAACTATTATCTGTAATAGGGTAATTAGGGTTCTCAGGGATATAAACAATCGGATTTATTTGAAATCTTTGAAAGTATTTTACAAATTTTAACCAACGCTGCACTCCTGGGCCTCCTGCAGGTGGCCAATAATAGGTGATTATGAGTGCTTTTTTATGCACTTTCGCCTTTGTTTATATTTTTATACCCTATAAATAAACCACCAAGAAGTAATAATCCAATAAGTATAGAGCTCCCTAAAGCAATAGTACTTCCTGTCTTAATGACTTGAGGCTCAAATTTAAATTCAATAGTATGTTTTCCTGCAGGTGCTTGCAATCCCCTAAGCACATAATTCACTCTAAAATGAGGTGTAGGGTTTCCATCAATATAAGCTTGCCAACCGTGTTTATAATAGTTTTCAGAAAACACTACTAAACCACCATTAGTAGTATTAGACTCATATACTAAGTGATTGGGTTGATAATTTGTCAACGCAATTGTGGTCAATGAATCTTGTGACTTTGCTATAACTGCATCACTATTTTGGCGTTGCGAATTCATAATTACAGCAGTAGTTCCTGTATTTAAACTATCCAAGGCTTTAATTTCTTCATCTGCGGTATTGACCCATTTGATGTCTTTTACAAACCATGCATTTCCATTAGCATCTGTATTTTCAAAAACTTCTGACTTGCCTTCATTGCCGCGACTAGGCGCAATAATGTATTTTGCATTCAGCATATTTAATACTTGAATATTATTTTGTGATATGTGAAAGTTATATAATTCATCATAGCGTTTCATAGATACTGCACTATATCCAGATACTGAATTATGAAAATAAGAAGGGCGTGTATCTCTAGACGTGATATCAAACACTCTAAAATGCGAATCGTCATTTAAAATTTCTTTATCTACATCCAATGGTTGATAGGGAACCTGTACCTGCGCTGCTGGAATAAAATTATCAGCATTCACATAACGCCTATCCACAATTACTAAATCAAAAAGAATCAAAATAGCAAACGCTATAATAGTTAAGTTTTGAGATAATTTCTGTTTTAAAAAGAACCAAATCACCCCTGCTGAAAGTAAGACAAGTACTAGAGTACGAATAGTATCTGATGTATATATAGCTTTCCGGTCCGCTACTAAAGCATCCACAAATGCTTGCCCATAATTTTGTCTAAAAAACCCATCATTGCCTCCTACAAAATCAAAAGAGCTTTTAAATAATAAAAATAAAATAGCTAGACCGCCTGTAATGGCAGTACTATATTTTAACGCCTTAAGTCTTGTTTCATCTTTTTCAAAATCATTAAATAGCCTTACTAATCCAAAAATACCAAGTATAGGAATGCACAGTTCTAAAATCACTTGTATAGAACTTACTGCTCTAAACTTATTATACATAGGTACATAATCGATAAAGAAATTCGTTATGAAGCTAAGGTTTTTACCATAAGATAATAATAGAGATAATAAAACCCCTCCAACTAACCACCATTTTAACCTCCCTTTTACTAAAAACAAAGCAAATACAAATAAAAATAAAATCACAGCACCAACATAAGCAGGAGCCTCTACAATAGGTTGATCTCCCCAATACATTGGTGCAGATCTAGAAGCATCAAGTGCATCTTTTGGTCCTACTCCTAATTTTCTATAGGCTTCATAAGTATTTGAATCTCTCCCCATATCTTCTCCATTACCACCACCCATAAACCGAGGGATAAATAAGTTAAACGTCTCCAGTTTGCCATAACTATACTGCGTTATAAAATCTCTATCTAAACCAGTTGTCACTTGCTTAGGTGAGTCATCAGGATTAATTGTTAGTTCACTTTTTCCACGCGTGCTTTCAGCAGCATATTCTTTAGTTGCCATGACGTTGGTAGCATTTAATCCAACTGCTAAAATTGCCGCTACTGACAGTACGCCTACTGATTTGAAAAATTCTGGTAGTTGTTGTTTTTTAACTGCATCTACCAAATAAGCTATTCCTAAAATAAGTACCAATAACAACAAATAATAGGTCATCTGGAAGTGATTGGCAACAATCTCTAGAGCCAAAGCAATAACGGTAAGTAAAAATCCTGAAATGTATTTTTTTTGAAATGTAAGTAAGATACCAGCTAATACTAATGGCATATAAGCAATGGCATGCGCTTTTGCATTATGGCCTACTCCTAATATAATGATTAAATAAGTAGAAAACCCAAAGGCTAATGCACCTAAGCCTGCTAATTTATAATCTACTTTGAGTACTAATAACAGAATATAAAATCCTATAAAATATAGAAATAAATAATCAGCCGGTCTAGGTAAAAACCGAAGTGTTAAGTCTAGTTTTTTAATATAGTTATGTGGGTACTTTGCGCCTAATTGATAAGTTGGCATCCCACCAAAACCACTATTCGTCCAATAGGTTTCTGTACCTATTTCAGTTCTAAAATCATTTTGTTGTTTTGCCATACCAATGTATTGCTTGATATCGCTTTGAGAAATTTGCTTTCCTTGAAGTACAGGGCTGAAATACAGCAATGACACAACAATAAAGCCTAAAATAATTAATAAATGAGGAAGTAATTTTTTAAATGAAAATGATTTCATGAACTAAGATTAAGTCAGTAAATGTGAAAATAAACATATTTTTTTGAACCCAAAACCAAAACAACTCAAAATTGAAATGGAATTAGTCAATCTCTTCGTAATCTACATACTCACCTACATCATTATTTGAAGACTTACTTTGATTAGGCATTTTATCAATTGTAGTTTCCCCTTCTTTTTGAGGAGTACGTTGTTGATGGTGATTAGAATTAAATTGTTGCCCAAAACGTTGCTCTGTTTTTTTTGTAACATAACGTAGTAAAGCAGGTGCAAATAATCTCGATAAAATTTTCACACCATAATAAACGAGCGCTAATATCAATAACGTTCTAACTAACCCTGGCAATGAAGCTTCCTGAAGCATGGTAAAATATTTATTCAAAAATACAATTCTTCATATTTAAAACTCGTTTTAAAGACATAAAAAAATAATAAAATTATATATTTGATACTTACAACAACTAAAATCAACCTACAAATGAAACATTGTTTAACTTATTGTTTATTCGTAATATGCATATTTAGTTCCACAACTGTATTTAGCCAATATACAGATGTTATTAACTCGAATCGCCCTGGTGTATCTCAAAGTGCTTTTGCTGTTGGGCCCAACGTCATTCAGCTTGAAACAGGTGTGTTTTCAATAAAAGAGGAAAATAATATTTCTAATTCTGAAGTTGAAGGGTTTGGAATTAATTTTGACATTCGTTACGGGTTACTATTTGAAGAATTAGAAATTAGCTTAGATGGAGGCTATCAAAATGATACATTTACAAGTCTTAACGCGTCTACTCCAACAGAAGTAGATCGTGCTAATTTCAGGAATTTAACTCTAGGTGCTAAATATTTATTATATGATCCTTATAAAAATGCTGAAGAAGAAAAACCAAATTTATATAGTTGGAAAGCAAATAATCGTTTCAAATGGAAATCATTACTTCCTGCAGTAGCAATTTATGCAGGTGCTAATTTTGATTCTGAAGCCAATCCATTTATTGCCCAAGGTTCAGATGGAGTTAGCCCTAGAGTAGCTCTTATTACACAGAATAATTTTGCTGGAGGATGGGTATTTGTTACTAATTTTCAATTAGACAGAATTGGTAGTGATTCATCTGATTTTCAATACATTTTGACCTTAACACGTTCATTTAATCCAAAATTAGTTCTATTTGCAGAAACTCAAGGCATAGAAGGTGACTTTAATTCTGATAATTTATTTAGATTTGGGGGCGCGTATCTATTTGGAAGAA
>CAZECB010000084.1:0-7564 GCA_964510745.1 uncultured Flavobacteriaceae bacterium
AGAGTTTTATGATATGGGGGAATAATGCAGCGAGTACTAATTTTAATACAGGCATTACAATTTCTGGATCATCACTTAACCGAATGCAACGTACTTGGGCTCTAGAAGAAACAGGAACAGTTGGCACTGTAACTATAAGTGTTCCTCAATCTTTATTTAATAATGTTGATCCAACCTTAATCGTAAGTGCAAACAACACATTTGATAGCGGTGATACTGCTATTACTTTAACAGATGATGGAAATGGTAATTATACTACTACTGTAAACTTTACAGATGGTAACTTTTTTACGTTTGCACAATCTAATAGTACTTTAAGCACTGATGATTTTGATTTAAATGATATAACTATCTTACCTAATCCATTCAATAATATCATTACTATACAATTACCATTGCGTTTTAATAATACAATTTTTGATATTACGATGATTGATATTAATGGTAAAATTATACATGAAGAAATAGCTCCTAGTGTTAGCGGAAAAATTAATATGTCTAGCTTAAATAGATTGGTAGAAGGTATTTATTTTATTAAAATTTCCAATAAAGAAAATCTCACAACAATCACAAAAAAGTTGATTAAATATTAGTGTAACTACTAATTTATATAATAATAATAGATTCTATTAAAAAATCTTATAAACTATTGAAGAGTAATCAATAGTTGGTCTAAAGTTAATTTCTTTTGATCTCCAGTACTCATATTTTTTAATGTAAATACATTATCTTTCATTTCTTGATCACCCACTAAAATTACATTAGGAATTGCTCTTTTATTGGCAAAATTCATCTGCTTTTTCATTTTAGCAGCATCAGGGTATAATTCTGCATTAACCCCATTATTTCTTAATTGTTTGATTGCCTTTAAACTATATAAAGCTTCTGTATCACCAAAATTTATAAATAAGACATCTATAGTATTCGTTATAGTATCAGGAAACAAGTTCAACTCATCTAACACTAAATAAATTCGATCTAAACCAAAACTAATTCCTACACCACTCACATTTTTTAAGCCAAAGATTCCTGTTAAGTCATCATAACGACCACCACCACCTATAGATCCCATTTTTACGCCCTCTGGAGCAGAGACTTCAAAAATAGCACCTGTGTAATAATTTAAACCACGAGCTAAAGTGACATCTAGTTGTAATGCAGCTGTTTTTAAACCTAATGTAGAAATTGCATTATTAATAAACTCTAACTCTTCTATACCTTTTAAACCTTCTTCTGAGGTGCTTAAAATAGGCTTTAAATCATTGATTTGAGATTCAAAAGTTCCAGAAATACAAAATAAAGGTTGTAACTTATCAATTCCGCTTTGCAGAATACCTTTATTTAACATTTCTTCTTTGACCTTCTCCTCTCCTATTTTATCTAATTTATCTAAAGCAACTGTAAAATCAATTAACTTATCCTGTGCACCGATCATCTCTGCAATACCAGATAATATTTTACGGTTGTTAACTTTAATGGTAACACCTTCTAATTTTAAAGTAGAAAATACCGCATCATACAATTGTACAAATTCTACTTCTTGCCATAATGAGTTAGATCCTACTACATCAGCATCACATTGATAAAATTCTCTAAACCGCCCTTTTTGTGGGCGATCCGCCCTCCAAACTGGTTGAATTTGGTAGCGTTTAAACGGGAATTCTATCTCATTTTGGTGTTGTACTACATAACGTGCAAAAGGCACTGTTAAATCGTAACGGAGTGCTTTTTCAGAGATTTTAGGTGTGATTTTACTAGAATTCTTTTCTCTATATAAATTATCATCAACTTTATTCAAAAAATCTCCTGAATTTAAAATCTTAAAAATCAGACGATCTCCTTCTTCTCCATATTTCCCCATTAGGGTATCAGAGTTCTCAAAGCTTGGCGTTTCTATAGGTTGAAATCCAAAACGTTCAAAATTTGATTTAATAATATCAAATATATAGTTACGTTTTGCAACTTGTTCTGGTGAAAAATCTCTGGTTCCTTTTGGTATGTTTGGTTTTTGTGCCATCTTTAGTACCTGCGAAGGCAGGTATCTTATTTAAAGTTTATAATTTTAAATCCTGTAATCATTCACGAAATAACAAAAGTAAGTGTTTAATTTAAACTAAATTACCCTACTAATTTCTCAAAATATTGAAAAAGTGCGCCTTTGGTTATTGATGACCCTTGTTGTATAAGTGTAAATTTATCTAATTGTTTATCGTCTGAATAGTCCTTTTTAGCTTGAAATAATTCTACATCATCAGATAATAAATTTTCTCTTAGCCAACCAAAGCCTTCACTAGTAGTTAAATCTACACTTGTATTAGTTAGCTTTAAGCCAATCAACTCCATGTGTGTTTCGGTTAAATGAAATAAATATATATGTTGAGGAGATATATTTTCTAGATACTCGGCATTATTTAATACGCCTTCCCAAACCAAATCACTAAATACATCTAACTCTTGTTCTGCTAATTCTGGTTTATTTGCTTTAATATTTGCCCACTCTTCTGCTGTTATAGATTGTGTGGCCAAAAAATTAATGAACTCTTGATGTAACTCTTCAAATTGTTCTTTTGTTAATCTAGAATATTTCATTATTACTATATATAAAAAATGCGTCCTTAATTAAGGGCGCAAATTTAAGTATTATAAAATAAAATGCCTTAGAAAATATAACGCAATCCAAATTGTGATTGCCATCTAGATGCTAAACTTACATCAGCGCTAAAGGTTTCAGTCAATGTACCATCAAAGGTATACGTTGGCGTATTTGTACCATCAACAGAGACACTTAATGGTTGGATACTATTTGGTATTTCTAGTGCGCTCCAGTCACTATTAAGTAAGTTTCTAAAATTTAATATATCAGAACTATCTTCTACCATTGTATAGTCGATATTCTCAGTTTTACCTAATGTTAAAAAAATATCCTTAAACACTTTATCCTTAAAACCTATATAACTAATAGTTACAGTATATGGGTCACCTAATTCTAAGGTTTAATAAATTATAACGACCATCAAAATTTGTTGAGACACCATATTTAGTGCCAGTAGGTGTGTGAATTGCTAAAATATTAGCTCTTGACAAAGGTTGAGAGTTTTCATCTAAAACTAATCCTTTTATATTGGATGTGGTTACTTGAGCAAAAGTAAAAGCACATGTCAACATGAAAAGAAAAGCTAAAGCTTTCTTTTTAATTGAATTCATAATAGTTGATTGTTAAATTTTGTTTAGTTAAATTTAATAAAAAAGACCATCTTTTCAGGTGGTCTTTTTTATTTATCAACCTAAACTATTAACATTCAGTTAATAACAAGTTATTTGGTGATTTAAGCTCCTGCTATTATCTCAAAAGGTAATTCAACAGACACTTCCCTATGAAGTCTAATTGCTGCATTATACTTTCCTAAACGTTTGATGTTACCACCAGATACGCTTATAAATTTTTTATCAATAGCATGCCCTGCTTTTTCTAAAGCTTCAGCAATATTAATATTGTTTACTGATCCAAATAATTTGTCTCCTGATCCAACTTTAGCTGAAATTTTAATTTCTAAAGCTTTAATAGCTTCTGCTATACCGTTAGCATCATCAACAATTTTCTTTTCTTTAAAAGCACGTTGCTTTAAATTCTCTGCTAATACTTTTTTAGCAGATACTGTTGCTAAAATTGCGTTTCCTTGAGGAATTAAAAAGTTTCTACCATAACCGTTCTTTACTGTTACAACATCGTCTTTAAATCCTAAACCTTCAACGTCTTGTTTTAATATAAGTTCCATAGTTATAATATTATTTCATTAAATCTGCTACATAAGGCATTAACGCTAAATGACGCGCTCTCTTTACAGCTACAGATACTTTTCTTTGATATTTTAAAGACGTTCCTGTTAAACGTCTTGGTAATAATTTACCTTGCTCGTTAACAAATTTTATTAAAAAATCTGGGTCTTTATAATCAATATATTTAATTCCAGACTTCTTAAAACGACAATACTTTTTAGCCTTATTTGTTTCTATATTTAATGGTGTTAAGTATCTTACTTCACCATCTTTTTTTCCTTTTGCTTGTTGTTCTATAGACATAATTACGCTTTTTCTTTAAGTTTAACTCTTCTTCTTTCTGCCCAAGATATTGCATGCTTATCTAAGCTTACAGTTAAATAACGCATGAAACGTTCGTCACGTCTAAACTCAACTTCAAGAGGGTTAATTACTTCTCCAGGAGCAGTAAATTCAAATAAGTGATAAAAACCACTTTTTTTGTTTTGAATTGGGTATGCTAATTTTTTTAGCCCCCAATCTTCTTTTGCTATCATCTTAGCTCCTTTAGAAGTAAGAAATTCTTCATACTTCTTTACTGTTTCCTTTATCTGAGTTTCAGATAAAACGGGATTCAAGATGAAAACAGTTTCGTAATGATTCATAAAATTTATAATTTAATTATTTAAGGCTGCAAAAATAAATCTTTTATGCTAATTATACAACTAATATAGTGCTGATTTTAAGTAAGTTTTCAAATGTTAAAGTTTTATTTTTTAAAACACTTTATCGATGTTATTTGGTTTTTATCCGAATTATTAGTAATATTGTCGATATCTTAACCTAAAACAAATTAATTGTTATGACTTTAAACTGTGTTGTAGTAGACGACTCCTCAATACAAAGGCTATCTATAGTTAAGCTTATCGAGAATCATCCTTCTCTTAACTTAATTGCAGAATACAGTAGTGCTTTGGAAACAAAAAATGGACTCAATACACATAAAGTAGATCTGATATTTTTGGATATTGAAATGCCTGTTTTAAATGGTTTTGAATTACTAGACGTTTTAAATAATAAGCCCCAAATTATTTTTGTCACTGGTAAAACAGAATATGCATTTAAGGCATTCAATTATGACGCCACAGATTACTTACAAAAACCTATTACTAGAGAACGTTTTAATACTGCGGTAGAAAAAGCACTAGAGCAATATAAATTGAAACTAGACTTTAATGAAACAGAAGGAGAACATATCTTTGTAAAGAGTAACCTCAAAAAAAGAAAAGTATATATTAAGGACATTAAATGGATTGAAGCCCTTGGTGACTATGTTAAATTAGTAACTGAAGAGAACAGTTTAGTCGTTTTATCTACTATGAAAGCTTTTGAAGTTGAGCTCCCGGAAGGGAAATTTTTAAGAATTCATAAATCTTATATTGTGAATTTAGATAAAATAGATAGATTTAATAGTAAAAATGTTGAAGTTGGTGCTTACGAAATTCCGTTAAGTCGAAATAAAAAAACATTACTTGTTGATGCTTTAAATAATATTTAAGCAATAATTATTAAATATTTATTAAAGACAAAAAGCTATGTAGAATTACATGGCTTTTTTTTGTGTCTTATTTTATATAATGATGGCTTCAATTAAAAAACTAATATCTCAATTGTAAAACTTATAAACATTTTTTTGTATTCCTAATAATTATCTACATTAATAATTACGCGTATTGGTCTAAAATCTTTAACACTTAAAAAACTATTTTTAATTTTAAGAATAACTTCTTTTGTTTTGGTAAGTGATTGACCTTGCGGAATTTTAATCAATATATTTTTATGGTATTGATTTCTAATCCTTGCCACTGGTGGAAATTCTGGCCCTAGAACATATTTTGTAAATAATTGACGTAATGATTTTGCTAGCCATTTCCCACCTTCATTCACTTTATTATAATCACGATGCTTTAGTGTGATTTTAATTAATCTATATATAGGCGGATATTTATAATTATAGCGCTCATCTATTTGCTCTTTAAACATAGACAAGTAATCATTACTAGACACTTGTTGTAATATGTTATGATAAGGGTTAAAAGTCTGTATAATTACTTTTCCGCGTTCTTCTGTACGCCCTGCCCTACCAGAAACTTGTTGCATAAGTTGAAAACTACGTTCATGAGCCCTAAAATCTGGAAAATTAAGCATATTATCAGCATTCATAATTCCTACTAGTTTTACATTTCTAAAATCAAGCCCTTTTGTTAACATTTGTGTACCTACTAAAATTTGCACTTCTTGATTTTCAAAAGCTGTAATAATGGTTTCATAAGCATATTTACCTCTTGTGGTATCCAAATCCATACGAGCTATCTTAATATCAGGAAACAATTCTTTGACTTCTTGTTCTATTTGTTCCGTGCCAAACCCTTTACTATCTATCTCTACACTACCACAAGACAAACAATTTTGAAGCATAGCTATTTTATAGCCACAATAATGACAACGCAACTGTTTACTATACTGATGATAGGTTAAACTCACATCACAATTAGTACATTGTGGAGAATGACCACAGGTACCACATTCTACAATTGGAGAATACCCACGTCTATTTTGAAATAAAATAATTTGATACCTATTATCTAACGCTTCTTGTATTTCTGCGATAAGGGTATCGCTAAAATGTCCTTTCATACGCTTCCTCTTATGTTTATCTTTTATATCTACAAGAGAAATCTCAGGCATTAACACTTCATTATAACGTCTATTCAGTTCTACAAAACCATATTTTTTTTCCAAAGTGGCATTAAAATAGCTTTCTACACTTGGCGTTGCAGATCCTAATAGCGTTCTTGCTTTAAATAAATTAGCCAGGACAATAGCGGTATCTCTTGCATGATAACGTGGCGCTGGATCAAACTGCTTGTATGACTGCTCATGTTCTTCATCAACAATAACCAAACCTAAATTATTAAAAGGTAATAACATTGAAGAGCGTGCACCAAGTACAACTTTGCCATTTAAGTCATCATGTTTTAAAATAGTATTCCAAACCTCAATGCGTTCATTTAAAGAGTATTTAGAATGATATACTGAAACTTGCTTTCCAAAATACAATCGCAATCGTTGCACTAACTGTGTTGTTAAACCAATTTCTGGCACCAAATACAATACTTGCTTACCTTCTTTTAAAACTTGTTCTATCAGTTTTACATAGATTTCTGTTTTTCCAGAAGATGTCACACCATGCAATAGCGTAACGTTATGATTATCAAATGATTTATTTATTTCGTTTAAAGCTTTATCTTGATGAATATTTAACTTTTTTGAAGCCGATTTTTCATCACCTTCATATCTAATTCTATTAGATTCTTGATAGTATTCTTCAAAAATTTGTTTATCAATAAGCGTTTTTATTTGCGCTGAAGATGCGTCGCTTTTTTCTTTTAGCACTGAAACTTTTATTGGTTTCTTAACATTTGTATTAAGCATGAAATACGTCATGATTAATTGATGTTGTTTTGGCGCTCTACTTAAAGTTATTAACAATTCTTGCATCGCTTTGTCCGACTTGTAAGCATCATTTAAACGTACATAACGAACTAACTTTGGTTTATATTTTTCATATAATTCTTCATCAACCTTAATGATCTCTTTCTCAAGCAATCTTTTTAAAACAGGAAGCACATTCTTTTTATCTAAAATAAGGTTGATTTCATCTACTTTAAGTGTTGTTTGATGTTGTAACGCTTCATATACCAAAAACTCATCATCTTTAAGTGCTAAATCATTAATAACTTTATCT
>CAZECB010000085.1:0-7560 GCA_964510745.1 uncultured Flavobacteriaceae bacterium
TAAAGGTGTGATTGGTATTGTAGCATCTAGGTTAACAGAAACCTATTATAGACCAACACTAGTATTTACAAAAAGTGGAGATAAATTAGCAGCTTCGGCACGTTCTGTAAAAGGCTTTGATGTTTATAATGCACTAGATGCTTGCAAAGAACATATTGAGCAATTTGGAGGACATAAATATGCTGCAGGATTAACATTGAAAGAAGATCAGTATGAAGCTTTTAAAAAGAAGTTTGAAACCGTAGTTTCAGAAACCATAGGTAAAGCATTATTAACTCCAGAAATTACAATAGATACTGAAATTGATTTAGATGATATTACTCCTAAATTTCACAGAATATTAAAACAAATCGCTCCTTTTGGACCAGGAAATATGACACCAATATTTATGACTCAGGACCTAAAAGATACAGGTTATGGGAAATGTGTTGGTGAAGATGATAAACATATTCGTGCTACAGTAACGCAGAATGGCCATTCAAAAATCACAAGTATTGGTTTTAATTTAGGACATAAATTGAATCAGATTCAAAATAGAAAACCATTTAAAGCAGCGTACTCGATTGATGAAAATCATTGGAACGGAAAAGTGAACTTACAATTGAAATTCAGAGATATAAAATGAATAAACTGAAAAACGATCCTTATGCAGCACTTCGGTTTAAAGAATTCAATATCTTTTTAGTGGCACGTTTTACAATGGTCTTAGCTTGGACCATGCAATTTGTTGTAATTGAATGGGAAGTGTATAGTATAACTAAAAACCCTTGGTCATTAGGACTTATTGGTTTAATGGAAGTCATTCCAGCAGTATCTATGGCATTGTTTGCAGGACATATTGTAGACCAGAAAGAGAAACGTAACTTACTTATAAAATGTATTCTTGGGTTTTCAGTGATTAGCTTAGGCTTATTTTTAATAACAAACCCAACGATACAAGAGGCTTATTCTAAAAACACCATATTATATACCATTTATTTTTTAGTGTTTTGCGGCGGATTTGTACGCGCCTTTACAGGACCTACCATTTTTTCACTATTGGCTTTAATTGTACCTAAAAAAATATACCCTAATGCAGCTACTTGGAGTAGTTCAACATGGCAATTAGCTTCTGTTTTAGGCCCTGCTCTAGCAGGATTTACTATTGCATGGATAGATGTACATTGGTCTATGTTTTTTGTATTTGGATTTGCATTGATTGCACTAATAGGTGTACTTCAAATTTCTAAAAAACCAATTCTAAACCCAAAAATTGGAGAACCTGTAATGCAGAGTTTAAAAGAAGGGCTTCGGTTTGTATTTAAAACAAAAGCAGTGTTTGGTGCATTGACTTTAGATATGATTGCAGTACTGTTTGGAGGTGCTGTTGCACTATTACCAATTTTTGCACAAGATATTTTACAAGTAGGTTCTGAAGGATTTGGAGTTTTAAGAGCTGCACCAGCAGTAGGGGCTTTTTTAATGATGTTTGTCTCTGCATATGTACCGTTAACCAAAAATGCAGGGATGAAATTACTAATCGCTATTTTTGGATTTGGACTCTGTATTATTGTTTTTGGATTTTCGACTTATTTTTGGATATCTGTAGTAGCACTATTTTTTAGTGGTGTAACGGATGGTGTATCTATGATTATCAGGCAAACCATTTTGCAATTAAAAACGCCAGACAATATGCGTGGTCGTGTGGCTTCAGTAAATTCAATGTTTGTGGGATCCTCTAATGAACTGGGCGCTTTTGAAAGTGGACTTACAGCAAAACTTATGGGTACAGTAACAGCAGTAGTTTTTGGAGGCACAATGACTTTAATTACAGTAGTAACTACTGGAATTGTATCCCCTACGTTTAGAAAATTAGATTTAACAAAAGATGTGGAAGATCATGGAAAAGAAGGTTAGATTAAATTTTGCTTATCTATAATAGATTTTATTCTCAATTTATGCTCTTTTTTTAAACATTAAACTAAAGATCTACTGGCTATTTTTAACATGTTTACTTACTTTTTGAAGGCATAACATTAGAAATTCAGCAACGTAAAAAACAATGCTAAATAATAGAAATGTTTAAAAACAGCTCTAAACTAGAAATTAGTACACAAAGTACATGATATTCCTGTAGATGGTGTACTTAAAAATATTACCATCAGTGTGCTAAAAGATTTTGAAACTAAAAATAATTTGTTTGAAGATAGCAAGCTTGATATATTAACCTTAGAAACTTTACTAAACTAGTTAAACTACTACTTTTTCATAAACGAAAATATTAAAGAAGAAATTTGATCTGGTTGTTCTTCTTGAATAAAATGCTTTGCTTCTAGAAGGTGAATATTTTCTTCTTCTAATTTTAAATCTGAAATCACTTTATCTTTCATATCATCAAATACTAAAAAACTATCGTGTTTTCCCCAAATAAGTAGTTTTGGCATTGATAGACTTTTAATCACAGATTCATAATTAGGCAAGTCATAACACGTTCTAGAAAAGAAATGATACATAGCTTTGGTTTTTCCTTCTAGAAATGGTTTTTTATAGCCTTCTAAATCTGTTTTGGTAAGATTATTATTTACTAACCCTGTTTTAAAAAGACCTTTTAACATTGCATTTGTAGAAATACCGTTGCTATACATTGCCATAATTAAACGTGTGAGCAATCCTTTTTTTAATTTAATAGGCGGTTGAAATCCGTTACTATAAATAATTGTATTTAGTATAATGAGTCGTTTTACACGATGTGCATTGTTTTTTAACAATTCCCAAGTCCAAAGTCCGCCAGCATCATGAAAAACATGATTCCAAGCCTCTACTTTTAAATAATCCATGAGTGCTAACAAACGTTTTGCATGTTGTTGCGGTTCATAAATATCATACCCTTTTGGAGAAGCACTAGAGCCAAACCCTAACATATCCGGAGCAATTACACGATGTGTTTTTGCTAAATCGTCAATCATTTTTCGATATAACCAAGATGAGGATGGGACACCATGAAGTAATACAATGACTTCACCTTGTCCTTGATCTACATATTTTAACTCTCCTTCTGAAGATTGAAATGAATGTTGTTCTGATCGAAATTGTTTGTAAGTAAGCATAAGTAATTATTTATATTCTTTAAGTTGAAGTGTTTCTCCATCAAACTCAGCGTAGGTATAATAAGTAATCCAATCACCAGTATTGATGTACTTAGAATCAGGTTCTATATCAATATTTAGTGGAAGGTGTCGATGCCCAAAGATAAAGTAATCACGATGTTTTTCTTTGAGTTTGCGTTTACAATAATGAAGTAACCATTCACCTTCTTCTCCTCTAAACTTTGGATCATCATCACCAGAAATGAGTTTGTTTTTTACAGATAAATACTGTCCTAATTTTACTCCTAAATCTGGATGTAACCAACGGAACAACCATTTGCTAAACGGATTAGTAAATACTTTTTTCATCCGTTTATAGCCTTTGTCTCCTGGACCTAAACCATCACCATGACCTATAAAAAATGTAGTGTTATTAAATGTAAATTCTTTTGGTTTATGATATACTGGGATATTGAGTTCTTCTTTAAAATAATCGTTCATCCATAAATCATGATTACCTACAAAAAAATAAATAGGGATGCCAGAATCTGAAATTTCAGCAAGCTTACCTAATGTTCTGGTAAACCCTTTTGGAACTACAGTTTTGTATTCAAACCAGAAATCAAATAAATCGCCTAATAAAAAAATAGCTGCTGCATCATGTTTTATGATATCTAACCAAGATACAAACTTTTGTTCTCTTGGGCGGCTTTCTTTTTGAGTTGGTGCTCCGAGGTGATTATCAGATGAAAAATAAATCTTTTTTCCTTTTGGAATTTGCATTTGTAAATATAATTAATTCCTGCGCAGGCAGGAATCTCATTATTAATAATTTTATATTTTGAAATTAAATAGAAAGATTATTTTAAAATCTCGATGTCGCGTTAGGGATTGAACGGCATGTTTTGAGCTCTCCCGACGATAAAGGTCGAGAAGCGAGTAGTGAAAGTCCGACCAAGACAATAGGTCTTGGTAACGTCCTAATTATTTTCTGAAGCAAACCACTCAGCAAATGATGTATCAGTCTCTTGAAGTTTTATAGAGTGTAGTTTAATATTTTGAGGTAAGCGTATGTTTATTTTTTTTGCAAAATCAATGACCAT
Source organism: uncultured Flavobacteriaceae bacterium (assembly GCA_964510745.1). Lineage (GTDB taxonomy): Bacteria > Bacteroidota > Bacteroidia > Flavobacteriales > Flavobacteriaceae > AU392. The sequence continues at coordinate 4,169 of CAZECB010000085.1, forward strand.
ACATTCGCTAGTAGGTTGATAGTCTACTAATAATACATTGTGCCCGCGTTGTTGTAACTCATGTGCTAACTCTACATGTGGTGTATTTTTATTAAATACGGTGGCATGGTCAAAAACATCTACAATTTCTTCTTTTACAATTTTTTTAAGATCAGTGAAATCAATCACCATCCCGTATTTTACGTTAGTTGTATCTGTGATAGGTTTCCCAATAACTGTAACAGAAAGTTTGTAACTGTGCCCGTGTACATTTTTGCATTTCCCGTCATAGCCATAGAGTGCATGACCAGTTTCAAAAGAGAATTGTTTTGTAATGCGGATATTACTCATAGGTTGGGTTTTGAGAAGTAAAGATACTTACTCGTTTTTTTATTTTTTTCAAAGTTAAGTTTTTTGAGATAATGGAGTGAATATTTTCCTGAATATTACAATTAGTGGAATACCTCTTGCTAAAATCCATAAAATTAAAGATATAAAAATAGCATAGAGTTTATAATTAAAACTGTCCAACACAAATAAAATAGGAATAAATATGATAAAGGTTGAAAACAGCAACACATTACGTAAATAATTTGCTTTACCTAGCCCTTTAAACATCCCATCAAAAATAAACGCTAAAGCACAAAAAGGTTGCATAATGAGTACGACCCAAAATACCTTATAAAATTCAGCTAATACCTCAGGATCTTTACTAAAAATAGTGCCTATAGGGTAATAAATAATGCCGCCAATAATTCCTAAAACAACCCCGATAACAATCCCGTATTTAATAAGTTGATTGCTTAATTGCAAGAGTGTTTTATATTGTTTACTGCCCAAAAGTTTTCCTGATAAAATATTGCCCGCACTAGCGTATCCATCAATAATAAAGGCACCAAGAAACCATAAATTAATAGCTATGGTATAAGCAGCAATATATTGAGCGCCATAACTTGTAGCAAAAGAACTTCCAAAGTACAATGTAACATTTAGCGCTACAGTACGCACAAAGAGATTAGCAATCATTAATGAAAATGTTTTAATTTCTTTATTAAATGGGAATGTAATTTTAAGTGGAATAGATGTTTTTTTCAATAAATAATATACTGAAAATAGAGCCATTATAAATTGCGCCGCAACACTAGCATACGCAGCACCTTGAATATGCATAGGTGAAATAACTCCTTCAATACCGTACACTAGAATAACATCTAAAATAACATTAGCTACCGTGCCAATAATAGCAATTAACATTGGGTAATAGGTGTTTTGTAAACCTCTAAATGTTCCAAACACTGCAATAGTAAATAATGTAAATGGAAATCCAAACACACGTATTTTGTAATAATCAATGCTATAATTTAATATGATGTTTGTAGCGTTATAGAACTTGAAAATAGATTCTGCAAACGGATAAGTGCCAATAATAATCAAAATGCTTATCGAGGTAACTATTAAAATAGCTTGCGCAGGAAGGTTTTTTACTTCATCAATTTTTTCAGCTCCTAAGTATTGAGAAATTATAGATGAAATGGCACTTCGTGTTTGCCCTAATACCCAGATGAGCATGGACAAAAAAGTAGTGACAATACCTACTGCAGCTAAAGACTCGGTTGGATTGAGTTGAACATTGCCAACTATAGCTGCATCTGTTAATGATAAAATAGGTTCTGACACTCCAGAGATTAATGCTGGAATAGCAAGTTTATTAATATGTTTTAAACTGATGTTCAAAATACAAGTTCGTAACAGTAAAAATCGTATTCACTTTGTTGTGGATACTTTATGATTTCCAAACGTTGATAACCTCTTTGTTCATAAAAATTTTGATTCCTTTTATTTTGAGAAAATGTGTCTAGTCTTACCGATAGATGGTTATTAGTTTTTGCATAATCTTCAGCAAAAGTCATTAGTTGTTGTGCGAAGCCTTGTTTTTGATAATTTGGATGTACAGCTAATCGATGGATATAAATATTATTATTGTTAGGCGTTAACCATTTTACGGGACGGTATTCTTCATCTACATAAATAGAAATAACAACGCAACCAATAATAACATTTTCATGTTCTAAAACATAAAGCTCTTCTCTCTTTAAATCATTTTCAAAAGCGTCTTGATCTGGGTAGACATCATTCCATTGATAAATGCCTTTACTAATCATAAATTGAGCACAATCTTTAGTTAAGATTAATATTGAATCAATATCTTTAAGAGTCGCTTTACGAATCATTTTTAATGTTTATTTTTGTAAAAAATTTCGCGTAAAGTTAGTTTATAAATCTTTGAATATGAAGAATATTTTAGTCCCAATTGGTAATTCTAAAAACGTATTAAATCATTTACAATATGCTATAGATTTTGCAGCATCTTTTAACGCTACATTATATTTAGTGCAAGTCTATAATATTTATGCTAAAGCAGGAACAATGCTCAAGATTGACGATATTTTAGAACGTGAAGGACAAGTGTATTTAAACGACCTTATTGAGCAAGTAGATACTAAAGGTGTTAAAATTGTACCTAGAACTATAAAAGGAGATTTAGTTGATACATTAGAGCTTGCCGCTAAAACGGCAGCTATAGATTTAATTTTAATTGAACCTAGAACAACATCTATAAAAGATGAAGTATTTTTAGGGAAAACTTCAGGGAAAATTATCAAGAAAACTAATATTCCTGCACTAATAGTTCCAGAAAACTATACATTTAAACATATAAATAAGATACTGATGGCTGTAAAGTCTTCAGTTATAAGAAAAGAAGGCGTTTTAAATCCTTTGCAAACTTTTAAATCGCATTTTGGAGCTGTAGTAAACCTATTATTAGTAAAAACAGCTCATCATAAAGAAGGAGATTTTGAAGTTAATGAGGAATTCTCAGGGCTAATTACTAATATAACTAAAACAGAAAATGCAACCACATTTCAAGGTGTATTAGAGCATTTTCAATCTAATGATCCTGATATGTTATGTGTGGTACGCCGCAAACGTGGATTTTTCACTAAAAAATGGGAAAAAAATACGGTTTTGAAAAAAGACTTTCATAGTACGAGACCAGTTTTAGTATTGCGAGGACTAAAGTAAATAATCTTACTTTTTAATAAATCTTATACAATTTTCTACAACTTCTAATAAATCATTAGGCAAAGTTTTATTTTCCCAAGGATGCGATGCTCCAAATACATGATTGGCGTTTTCAATAAAGTATAATTCACTATTAGAATTCCATTGGTGTAGTGATTCAGCATCTTTATGAGAAACTGCTAGATCATTAGTACCATGAATAATTAAATGCGGGATAGAAATTTTTTTTAAAGCACGTTTAATAGTTAATCGATTTTCATTAGTTTTAAAATCCTCAAAAAACTGATAGTAATGGGGCATTTCTTGTTTTGTACGACCATTGATGACGT
>CAZECB010000086.1:0-7545 GCA_964510745.1 uncultured Flavobacteriaceae bacterium
TTGCTATTAATTCTAATTTAATATGTGACTAAAATAGAAAAAAAATTACATTTTTAAGCTTCTTAACTACATTTTTAACATTTTATCGATAATACTATAATATTTAAAAGCGATTATCACCATCTAATAAATCACCTAATCCTCCTAAAATACTACCTTCTCCTTTACCTCTTCTATTTTTTGAAACTGATGATAATAAACGACCTGCTAATCTACTAAAAGGTAATGACTGTACATAAACAGTACCTGGCCCATTTAAACTGGCAAAAAATAAGCCCTCTCCTCCAAACACAGTATTTTTAATACCTCCTACAAACTCAACGTCATAATCTATATCTTGACTAAAACCAACTATACATCCCGTATCTACTCGTAATGTTTCGCCATGTTGTAATTCACGCTTTGCCATAGTACCACCTGCATGAATAAATGCCATACCATTTCCTTCTAATTTTTGCATGATAAAACCTTCTCCCCCAAATAAACCTCTTCCTAATTTTTTACTAAACTCTATACCAACACTCACACCTTTAGCGGCACATAAAAAAGCATCTTTTTGACAAATAAACTTACCTTTAAACTCAGTTAAATCTAAAGGTAATATTTTCCCTGGATAGGGCGATGCAAATGATACGTTTCTCTTTCCATTGAGTTCATTGTAAAATGCAGTCATAAATAAACTCTCTCCAGTTAAAATTCGTTTTCCTGCTCCCCATATTTTCCCTAAAAATCCTTGATCTTTTTCAGAGCCATCTCCAAAGATAGTTTCCATTTTTATACCATCATCCATCATCATAAAGCTTCCTGACTCTGCAATAACGCCTTCTTGGGGATCTAATTCAATTTCTACAAACTGCATTTCTTCTCCGTAAATTCTATAATCTATTTCGTGTGCTGTCATTATTTTTGTTTTTAATTGATTTTAATAGTTAGTAAAAGATATTTGCTTTTTGTTACAAAAAATTATTTCACTTTTATAGTCCATTCAAAATTAAAATCACTTACCTCTACGCCTTCTTTATTAATACCCCTTGCATTCATCCAAACCGTTTGACCTTCATTTGTTTTAATCGCTCGCTTTAAAGCTTCAGCAATTAAATTTCCATCTGTACATTTAAACGTAATTCGCCCAGTTGCTTTTTTTAAAAAAGATGCCTTATTATTAGCAACCAACATCGATACATTTTTACCGCTTTTTTTAATTTCCTGCATTACCAATGCGCCTGTTGCTAATTCTGCAGCCATACCTTGTGCTGCCCAAAATATAGATTTAAAAGGATTTTTATTAATCCAATTTAGCTTTAATGAAGTTATACATTGTTCTTGGTTAATCTGAGTTACCCTAATACCACAGATATATGCAGATGGTAATTTAACTATTAAAAAAAGGTTGAGTTTTCTAGGAGTTATCTTCATTAGAGGGTTAATTTTTTATAAAGTTATGGAAAATATACAAATCTATTATTGTTAATATTATGTTAATTTAAAGTACTATGTGTAACATAATACCTTTTTTTAAACATATATTTGTATAAGAAACTATTATACGTTTTTAATAATGATTACGAATCACAATAAAAATTTAGCTGCTGCTATTCATTTATCTACATTATCCAAATTCTTTATTCCGTTAGGAAACTTTATCATCCCACTTATATTTTGGACGATAAATAAAGAAAAATCAGATTTTATAGATACACATGGTAAACAGGCTATTAATTTTCAATTAAGTGTTTTGTTATATACAATAATCATTGGAAGTTTAACTATTCCTCTATTTTTATTTGGAATAATAAATACAATACATTTTCCTGAGTTTTGGAATTCTTATCATTTTGATTTTCATATCTCTCGTCATGACAGGTTTAATATAATATTATTAGCCTTCCTATTTTGCTTACTTACACTAGCTGCATTTGTACTTGAAATTGTATTTATTATTATAGCAACAAGTAAAGCTAACCAAGGTGAATTATATAAATATCCTATAACCATTTCATTTATAAAATAAAAAACATCAATCACAATTAATCAAATCATCATCAATCAAAAAATGAACAGTTATTACAAACTTAAATTCTATAAGTTAAAAAGATATAATTATTCTTTAAAAGCTATAGGAGAAACAATTTCAAACATATGAAAATAGAAAACACAAAAGCACAAATGCGAAAAGGGGTTTTGGAGTACTGCATCCTTTCAGTACTAAAAGATGACGATGCTTATGTTGCTGAAATTCTAGGGACATTAAAACAAGCTAAAATGTTAGTTGTTGAAGGAACCATTTACCCGTTACTAACACGATTAAAAAATGCAGGCTTGTTAAATTATCGTTGGGAAGAATCTACTTCTGGGCCTCCTAGAAAATATTATGGTTTAACAGAAACCGGGAAATTATTTTTAAACGAATTAAACACCACTTGGAGCGAATTACAAAACGCAGTTAATCTTGTTACAAGTCAAAAAACAACAAAAAAATGAATAAAACAGTCAATATAAATTTAGCTGGTATATTTTTTCACATTGATGAAGACGCATACTTAAAGTTACAACATTATCTTGAGGCAATTAAACGTTCATTTACAGATTCTCAAGGACGTTCAGAAATACTAACAGATATAGAAGCTCGAATTGCTGAGCTATTTGATGAGCGTATTAAAAATGAAAAACAAGTGGTTTCTGTTAAAGAAGTGGATGAAGTCGTTACTATCATGGGACAGCCTGAAGATTATGCCATAGATGAAGAGATTTTTGAAGATGAACCACAACCTAAAGCAACAAGATCACAATATCAATCTAAATCTTCTATAAGGAAATTGTTTAGAGATGATGATAATGCTTATATAGGAGGAGTATCAGCTGGCTTGGCCCACTATTTTGGAATAGACCCTTTATGGGTTAGGCTAATTTGGGTAATATTATTTTTTGGAGCCGGTACTGGGTTATTAGTCTATATTATATTATGGTGCTTAATTCCTGCTGCAAACTCTACAGCAGATAAATTATCAATGACGGGAAAGCCCGTTAACATTACTAATATTGAAGAAAAAGTAAAAGAAGGGTTTAGTAGTGTTAAAGAAAGTCTGGACGAAGCTGCAGACAAAGTAAAAAATGCAGATTATAGTAAACTAAAATCTACTTCTACCTCATTTTTTGATGCCCTTAGTGACATTTTTTCGGTTTTTTTCAAAATTATTTCAAAGTTTATAGGTGTTATACTTATTATTGTTGGCGCATCAACATTAATTGCATTATTTATAAGTTTATTTTCTGTAGGGACATCATCATTTTTTGATCCTTGGTGGATGGATTATGTACATGCTGGGAATGTTTCTGGAGGGCCATTATGGCTAATCGCATTATTAACACTTTTAGTTGTAGGGATTCCTTTCTTTTTCGTGTTTTTATTAGGATTAAAAATTCTAATTAATAACCTAAAATCGATAGGAAGAGTTACAAAGTTTACACTATTAGGACTCTGGATAGCATCATTTTTATCATTAGGTGTATTATCAATTAAAGAATTTACAGAATATATTTCAGAGGCTACTGTAGTAGAACAATCTTTATTAAATATAGATCTAAATAGCCCTTTAAATATTAAAATGATTGGTAATGATTATTTCCAAAGAAATCGCTCTGGAAGCTATTACCGTAGTGACGACTTTAAAATTATTGAAGATGAAAATGGTGATAAAAAGATTTTCTCATCAGATATAAGATTAATTATTAGATCTACTGAAGATTCCTTAGCATCAATTAGTATTGAAAAAGATGCAAATGGTAGAAGTTATCAAGAAGCAAGAAGTATAGCCGGTAAAACTGAATATAATTATGTATTAAAAAATAATGACTTACTTCTAAATTCCTATTTATTAACAGATCTAAAAAACAAATTTAAAGATCAGGATATTACTATCATTATCCTTTTACCAGAGGGAACTACTTTTAATTTAAATAGAAACACAAGAAACTTTATAAGCGGATATCGGTCAAGTAGAAATATTATTTCTTTTAGTGATGTAAATCATATTTATCAAGTTACTAATGATGAGGTTGAATGCTTAGATTGTAAAGAAGAGAATAAATCATCTAAAACAAAAAAAGACGAACAAAAGGCAATTGATAAAGCAAGGGCTTATCGTGATAGTTTTAAGGTAATTATTGACTCAATAAAAAAGAATTGAATCTAGTTGACAATTCAGCTTTAAAAAAGAACAGTTCAGTATTAAAAATTAAATACAATAATAATTTGTAAATACATTTACAGCATCAATCAAAACAAATTCATCAATCAAAAAACGAATAATTATGACAACATTAGCAAAATTTATAACCGCATTAGTATTAAGCACAATGCTTATGTCTTGTGAATTTCATTCAGACTTCGGCTTTGGAGGAGTAAGAGGAAACAAATCTGTTGAAATTGTAGATCGAGATATTAACTCCAATTTTTCTAAAATTAAAGTAAGTAGAGGGCTTGATGTTTATATTACACAGGGTAATGATGTAAGTCTTACTGTTGAAGCTGATGAAAATTTACATGACATTATTATAACAGAAGTTAAAAATAATATATTACGAATTTATGCTGATAAAAACATAAAATCTTCTAAATCAAAAAAAGTTATCTTGACTATAAAAGATGTAGAACGAATATCTGCTTCTAGCGGAAGTGATATTTTTTCTACAAATACTATTAATTCCGATCGTATAGAATTATCTGCTTCTAGTGGAGGGAGTATTAAAATAGAAGTGAATACCAAAACTGTTGAGTGTAGCTCATCTAGCGGTAGTCGTATTCGTATTTCTGGCATTACAAATGAGCTGTCAGCTAGCGCCTCTAGTGGAGGGGATATAAAAGCTAAAAATTTAAAAACAAAACATAGTATTGCTAAAGCATCTAGTGGTTCAAGAATTACCGTTAATACTTCTGAAGAATTGAATGCAAGTGTATCAAGTGGTGCAGATATTAAATATTATGGGAACCCACAAAAAGTAAATAAAAAAGGTGGTGTTTCTGGTAGTATAAGAAAAGAGATTTAAACTTTTTAATTTCTTTCTTTTATTAAAACTCTTCAGGTAATATTAATAACCAAAGAAACGAAATAGTAAAATTCTTTTCTATCACTAGTCATATTTTATATGTAATCAGTTAAGATAACTATATATTATTTCGTTTTAAAATATAGTCTTTCATTTACAGTAGTTTAGACTGCAATCAACAAAAAGGTTGATGAATTTTATAAAAGTTATCTTAACTTAAATTGATGAAAATTTTAATTCTACTTCGTTAAGGTTTATATCCTAATGAATAATCTAATTGTTTTTATTATAACATATTTTTATTCATTTAAAAGGTTTTGTTTTTACTTGTTGTATAGAAATTATTATATAAATCTATAAAAATTAATGACTTAATTCAATAAATACGAAATACTTATTATAAATTATTTAAAATTTAACATGCATTTCATCGATTATTTTTGCGTTTCAAAGAATTTAAATTTAAATTTGCAGGTGAATAAATCTATTAATTTAACAAACCGTAAAAATGAAAACATTAAAACTTTTATTAACCTCAATTCTTTTTATAAATTTTGCTGGATTGCAACAAATATCAGCGCAAAATGACGAGATTACAACTTTAACAAATCAAATAGAAACTAAAAAAAATCAGATTAGTGCCAACGAAGAAATTTTAATAAATGGTGTTGAGGCTTTAAAACGTGTATCCTTTGATCTTGAAAAATTTAAACAAAGTAAAGAAGCTAATAGAAAAGACATTGTTAAAAAAGAAAAAAAAATTGCAGGTATGCAAAACAGGTTAAGTAAGTTAAATTCTCAAATTGATGTTCAAAAAAAGGAATTAGCTCCGCTTAAAGCGAAATTAGCTAAAAAAAATAAAAAAGAAATAACTAAAAAAAATAAAGGAATTGAAAAAGTTAAACCTTCTAAAAGAGTAGGCAAGAATAATGACAACACAATAGATAGTAGTGTTAATGAATTGAATTTACGTAAGCAAAAGCTAGAAGATGCACGTGAAAAACTTGAAGAAAGTCGTAAAGCTAGAGAGATTGCTTACCTAAAAGAACAAGAAGCACTACGTCTAGAAGTAGAGAAATTAGAACAATTAGATAATCAAATTAAAATTGAAGAGAAAACTATTGTTAAGGAAAAAAGCACTTTAATTAGTGATTATGAAGATGATATTAGTATTTCTGAAGAGATTCTAACTAGTGGTAAAGAAGGATTAGCTAAAATGAAATCTAAATTGGAGAAAGCAAAGTTAGACCCAACAACTTCTGCAGAAAACATTTCTCGTAAAGAAGCTATTATTGTTAAAATTGAAGAACGTTTAAAGAATATTCAAAATGAGATAAATACTAAGAAACTGGAATTAAAAAAACTAAAAGGATAAATTAATTTTTAATTCTTTCTTTTTTACAATAAAAAAGCAAAGTTTAAGCTAATCTGAACTTTGCTTTTTTTGTTTGTTCATAATAAATACTACTCGTAAATCAAGTTTACTTAGTTAATATTGCACTGTTGAAACCTCAAAAGTAGAATCTTTAGCAGCTAAGTAACGTTCTGCATCAAGCGCTGCCATGCATCCTGTTCCTGCAGCTGTAATAGCTTGTCGATATACATGGTCAGCTGCATCTCCAGAAACAAACACGCCTTCTACGTTGGTTTTTGCTGTACCAGGTACATTAATAATATATCCTGTTTCATCTAAATTTAAATAATCTTTAAAAATATCTGTATTTGGCTTGTGCCCTATTGCCACAAAAAAACCAGTTGCAGGGATATCATGCGTTTCATTTGTCTTATTATTCTTTACACGAACACCTGTTACTACTTGTCCGTCTCCTAAAACTTCTTCAGTTTCTGTATTAAATAAAATCTCAATATTTGGCGTATTTTTTACACGCGCTGCCATAATTTTAGATGCTCTAAACTCATCACGACGTACTAACATGGTCACTTTAGTACATAATTTAGACAAATAATGTGCTTCTTCTGCTGCAGAATCTCCAGCTCCAACAATTACAGTTTCTTGATTTCTGTAAAAGAAACCATCACAAACAGCACAAGCAGAAACACCTCCACCTAATTGTAAATATTTTTGCTCTGACTCTAAACCTAAATATTTAGCAGAAGCCCCTGTTGAAATAATCACTGTATCACAATGAATTTCTTTTTCATCATTCACCCATACTTTATGAATATCTCCAGAAAAATCAACTTTAGTAACCCAACCATCTCTAACATCTGTATCAAAACGCTCAGCTTGTTGCTGTAATTGAATCATCATTTCTGGTCCAGTAACACCATCTTTGTATCCAGGAAAGTTTTCAACTTCATTAGTTGTTGTTAATTGTCCTCCTGGTTGTGTGCCTTGATATAATACTGGTGCCATATTTGCTCTGGCTGCATATATAGCTGCAGTATATCCAGCTGGTCCAGACCCTATTATTAAGCATTTTACTTTTTCTATTGTATCAGACATAATTTTCATTCATAGTTATACTTAGACAAAAG
>CAZECB010000087.1:0-7535 GCA_964510745.1 uncultured Flavobacteriaceae bacterium
TCAAAAAACTGATAGTAATGGGGCATTTCTTGTTTTGTACGACCATTGATGACGTGAAATACACCTTTGCTTTTCCATTGTTCAAAATGATCTCCTTTTGGAAACCGATTTGCATAATCACATACTGAAGCTAAAGATATAAGCTTTGTAATACGTGACTCTTCTTCTGCTTTAATAGCTACAATACCACCACCTCGTGAATGACCTATTAAAGTAATGTTGTTAGTGTCAATTTCAGAATGAATAGATAAATAATCAGATAACATATGATCAATCATATCTTGAAGATCATTCAATTCAATAGAATAATTATTGTTTGCAAAGGCTTCTAAATCTGGAAAGTCAATAGGTTGGTCGATAGTACCTCCATTATGTGAAAAATTAAATTTCACAAATACAAAACCTGCTTCAGCAAATTTTTTTGACATTAAATTCCAAGCGCCCCAATCTTTAAACCCTTTATAACCATGACAAAAAATAACTAATGGCTTTTTTGTTTGAGAACTGTTATAAAATACATCCCAGAGTATTGGTTTTCTATTTGCTCTTTTTAAAATGTTGTTCTTTTGGATATTCATAATGGTTTTTCAATAAAGTCAATATTAGGGTTACACATTTCTAGAATAAGTGTTTTTAATTCATTATAAAACAAATCGAGTGTCTCTGAAGTAATTTCATGATTTTTTTTAGCACCGTTACCAAATTTATCTTTTTTAGCAAACTTTAAAAACCCTGCATTTAAATTCTTAAATGAAATAATCCCTGCTTCAATAGGGAAGTTTAACGGTTTTTTTTGATGCATCATATAGGCATACATTAAAACTTGGAAGCTCTTACTATATTTATTATAATCACTAGTGATATCCCCCCAATCCACAAGCTCTACTTTATTTTGCTCTACTTTACCAGATTTATAGTCGATAATACGAAGCTTACCATTAAACTCGTCTACACGATCTACTTTTCCTGTTAAATATATTGGAAAATCTAATTCTGCAATAGAAATAGGAGCACATAAATCAGCTTCAATTTCAATAATTTTAATGGTATGTCCGTTTTCAAGAAGTTCCTTTTCAGAATTTAAAAAATTATAGACATAACGTTTAGCAATTTCAAAAATAATAAGATTCTTCCCTTGAACTAAATTCCCTTGCTTATAAATAGTCTTAAAATGATGTGTTACGGTTTTATCTATTTGTTGCGTCATCTTTTTTAAAGCTTCAGCAGATAATAGTATTCCTTCAAGAGGTTTATAAAAATCTTCTAGAGTGTTGTGTATGACTGTTCCAAGTGTATTTGCAGCAACAACTTCTTCTACAGTTTCTTCTTCACGAATGCCTAAAACTTTTTGGTAATAAAAATCGATTGGATTTCTAATATAGTTAGTTAAAGATGATGGTGAAAACCCTTTTTCAGCAAGTTGTTTTAATTTAATAATAACCGCTGCATTTTTAGAAATAGATTCTTTATTACTTTTTATTCTAGACGTTTTTGGAATAACAATAATCTGTTGTAAAGAATGAATGTTTTCAATTTCTAACTGCGTTATAAACCTACTTTTCTCATTGCCATTTAATACATCTGGTTCTGTATTGTAAAGTATATATACATTTTTAGCACGTTGTAATAATCTATAAAAATGATATGTGTAAACAGCATCTTTCTCTTTATAAGTAGGTAAACCGTTTTCAATTTTCACATCAAAAGGAATAAAAGAATTATTGTTTTTTCCTGACGGAAGAATGCCTTCATTAACAGAAGAAATAATAACAGTTTCAAAATCTAAAACACGAGATTCTAACATCCCCATAATTTGAAGTCCTTGGAGAGGTTCTCCTTGAAAATCTAATGATTCTGAACTTAATATCTCTTTATATAAATTATGAAGCACTTTAATATTACTTATAAATTTATAAGAGATATTAAGTTGATGAAGCGTATTGAAAACTTCATTGAAACGATATAGATATTCTAAACCGAGTAAGTTTTTGTACTTATCAATATCTAAATCTTCTTTGATAAGTAATATTAATTTTAAAGATTTTGCTAATGCTAGATCAGGGTTATCATTCCAACTTTTAAATAGTATGGAAATAAGACTCGAATTATCATTTGAAAGTTTTATGAGTTGTTCAAAAGAAATAAATAGAAGATTATTTGTTTGAATATGCTCAATAATGTGTTCTGCATAATCTGTAGTTCTATTTTTAAATAAAGGCCTTATAAATGGATGAGAAATTATAGAAATGATATCTTTATAATATAATGTCTCTTGATAATGCACTTGTAATTGAAATAATTGCTCAAACAAGGACGCTAACGGAATTGATTTTAAAGGAAATCCCATAGTAATATTAAGCGCATTTATATGTTCTGGTATAGAGTTTAAAACAGGAATTAATAAGTTCTCATCTCCTAAAACTACGGCAGTACTATTTAGTGAATAGTTGTCAGTTTTAATTTTATCTATAAGTTCTCCTATATATTTTGCTTGACCTATATTTTTAGGAACTCCAATAATTGAAATATTTTTTCCTTTAGAATAGTTATTTGCTATCCAATTGAAATCGTGATTTAAAAAGTAATTCCATTTAGATTTATGTTGTTTTAAAAACAGACTTGCATCATGAGTTTTAGCATTCATAAATGCACTGTCAGTATCCCAATAAATTTCTGCTAATTGATTGTTGAGTAACTCTTTAATAATAATAGACTCAGCAGTATTTAAAGCATTAAAACCAACGAAAATATACTGTTTATTTGGATTTGTTTGGATATAATCTTTTAAATTTTTAACACTCTCTCTATATATTAAACCTTGATAAGCAATTCCATTACTAATAAGTGTCTGATGAAACTTTTTATAATATAGTTTAAGTAATTTCCAAAAGGATAAATATTTTTTGATTAATTCGGTTTGATTAGATTCCAATGACCAATGATTGGTTTCTTGTATGGCATTTAAATAATCAAATATTTGATTTTGAGGAATGAGGTAACGATCTATTTCATTAAAATCTTGTAGAACAACTTGCGCCCATTTTGAAAATACATCAAAAGTTTCTATGCTTTCTTTAGGAGTATTTTTAATATAAACTTCATAAAATTTAAAAAGAAGTTCTGTGTTTGATGTTTGCTTGAGTTGAGATAATTCTTCAACAAATTCTTCAATGCTTAAAATTTCAGGAGAAAAAATAGTTTTTGAAGTAATTTGAGACAGTTCGTGTTTTAAAAAATTACCAGCACGTTTACTAGGCAATACAAAAGTAAGGCTTGAGAATACAACACCTTTTTTTTCAAGGCTAACTAATACATCGTGTATAAAACTAGTCATTGTATAAAAATAAAAAACGCCTCGATATATCGAGGCGTTTTTATAATTTATATTAAAGTGTTTTGTAAAATGCTAGTTTACAAGTTTTACGTCTACACGTCTGTTAGCAGCTCTACCAGCTCTAGTATTGTTAGATGCAATAGGAGAATCTTCACCGTAACCTTGAGCAGTTAATCTATTAGCACTAACCCCATTAGCTACAAAGTAATCTAATACTGCTTTGGCTCTAGAGTCAGATAATCTTTGATTAGTAGCGTTACTACCAGAGCTATCCGTATGACCTTCTATTCTAAAGTTAGCTTTAGGATATTCTTTTAATATTCCAGTAATTGCTTGTAACGTTGGGTAAGCATCGTCCTTAAATGTAGCTTTACTTGAATTAAAGTTAATTGTTTTAGCATACTCAGTTAATTGCTTTTGTACTGCTTCAGTAGGAACTACTACTTCAGGACAACCATTATTTGCAACTGTACCAGCTTCATTAGGACATTGATCATCTTTATCTAAAACACCATCACCATCAGAATCAGGCCAAGGGCAACCATTGTTTGCAGAAGGTCCTGCTTCATTAGGACAGTTATCACTAGCATCTGTAACACCATCACCATCAGCATCAGGACAACCTTTTAAAGATTTTAAACCAGCAACATTAGGACAATTATCGTTGTTATTAGGAACACCATCACCATCGGAATCAGGACAACCGTTAAACTCAGCTAAACCAGCTTCATTAGGACAGTTATCTTTAGAATCTTCAATACCATCACCGTCAGAATCTGGACAACCATTAAATGCTTCTAAACCAGCAACGTCTGGACAAGCATCATTTTTGTCATATATACCATCACCATCTGTGTCTTTCCCTCCAAACTTAATAGTAAGTCCTGCTGAATGTTGAAAATGTGCAGCAATATTGTCTTGATCAAAATTCTCTTTGTAAGTAGATTGAAGATTAACGCCTATGAAATTATTAAACCAATAATGTAATCCTAATGTCCCATTAAGAGTTCCTCCTCCTTGATTATCTACCCAAGTATAACCTCCACCTATTCCTGCGTATGGTTGTAATTTATTCCAATCAAGAGCACTACCAATATTATATTTTATAATACCATCTAGTCCAAAGTAAGTTACATTATCTATTGTTAGATCTCCAAAACTAGTTATTTCATTAAAAGATCCAGTAATTCCAAATGAGAAGTTATTCTTTAAATACTTTGATACAGTTATAGTTGAAATTGCTTCTGCAAAATTAAAATGATCTTCTGCATTGAAAAATTCATCAAAAAATCCTCCTAATGGAGCATCTTCTCCTGTAGGGAAAAAATCAACTGCGTTTATTCCAACCCCAATAAGCCATGGGTTACTTTCATCTTGCGCATTTGCAGAGTTAAAGCTAAATGCTAATAACAAAGCAAGCATTAATTTGCTTAGGTTTTTCATATTAAAAAAGTTTATTTTAAGTGTTAATTAGTAGCAAATGTAAGTTGTTAAATTTTATTAACAAAGATAATTGCTTGAAAATATTAACTTTTTCTTAGTTATTGAAGAATATACATAATATTTTTTAAGAATATCTATATAACTTCTAAACGTTCACCAACACTAATAAAACTATTAATAGCTTTATCTAAATGTTCTTTGGTATGTGCCGCAGATAACTGTACTCTTATTCTTGCTTTGTCTTTAGGAACAACAGGAAAAAAGAAACCGATCACATAGATGCCTTCTTCTAAAAGCATATTAGCCATGGTCTGAGAAAGCTTAGCATTATATAACATTACCGGTACTATAGCAGAGTCTCCATCAACAATATCAAACCCTGCTTTTTTCATCCCTGCTTTAAAATAATTAGTATTTGATTCTAACTGATCTCTTAAGGAGGTATCATTTTTAAGTAAGTCAAACACCTTAATCGAGGCTCCTACAATTGAAGGAGCTAAAGAATTTGAGAATAAATAGGGTCTAGAGCGTTGACGTAATAAATCAATGATTTCTTTTTTACCAGTAGTATAACCTCCCATTGCACCACCAAGTGCTTTGCCTAGAGTTCCAGTAATAATATCAACACGATTTATTACATTTTTATCCTCAAGAGTTCCTCGACCTGTTTTACCGATGAATCCAGCAGCATGGCATTCGTCAACCATAACTAGAGCATCATATTGATCTGCTAAATCACAAATTTTATCTAATGGAGCAACTAAACCATCCATTGAAAATACACCATCAGTAACAATAATTTTAAAACGTGCACCTTTTGCATTAGCCTCTTGTAATTGCTTTTCTAAACCATCCATATCTCCATTCTGATAGCGATAACGAGCTGCTTTACATAAACGTACACCATCAATTATAGAGGCATGATTTAAAGAATCTGAAATAATAGCATCTTCAGCAGTCAATAAAGGTTCAAAAACACCACCATTAGCATCAAAAGCTGCAGCATACAAAATAGTATCTTCGGTATTATAAAAGTCAGCAATATTTTGTTCTAATGTTTTGTGAATATCTTGTGTACCACAAATAAACCTAACAGAAGACATCCCAAAACCATGTGTATCCATAGTATCTTTTGCAGCTTGGACAACTTCTGGATGAGACGATAAACCTAAGTAATTATTGGCACAGAAGTTTAACACTGTTTGCCCCGTATTTAAAGTGATTTCTGCACCTTGTGCAGATGTGATAATACGCTCTTCTTTATAAAGGCCATTATCTTTTATTTCTTGTATTTCTTTTTGTAAATGTTGTTTTATAGTACCGTACATTGAATTGTTTTTTGCAAATTTAAACTTCTTTTATTGCTAAAGTGTCATTTATATAAATAAGTATTTTTTTTGTGACTTTATAACCCATGTCTTCGATCACATCTTGATATGTCTGTAATTGTTCTTTGTATTTTGGATTAAATACTCCTGTTTTGTAATCTATAATAACAGCTTCATTATTGTTATTGATGACTAATCTGTCTGGACGAATACTTTTTCCATCTTTAGTAAGAATATCCTTTTCATTATAAATGTCATTGTTGAGATTAAAATAGTTTTTTAATAACTCATGCTCTACTATATCAATAGTAATACTTTTTAAAGGTTGATACTGTGCTGGAGTTATAAAACCAGAATTTAATAAGGTGTCAAAAGTAATATCTACATCAATTTTAGATTTGATTTTAGACATAATATGATGAATTAAATTTCCTTTTTCAATAGCGTCTTGCTGATGTGTTTCCCACAAGTAACCTGAGTTCGTTATGATATTAATATTATGACTTTCTTTAGGAGATGAAATGAAATGCTCTTGTTCGATTGTACTATTAGTTGAAATTTTTGAAGTGGATTCTTTTTTTGAATTTCCAAAACTAAAAGACATTTGGTTTGGAGTCCATTTTCCAATTTCTTTTAAATAGTTGATAAATAATCCTGAAAACAATTTTAAATTATCTTCTTTTAAAGGTTTTATACAGATAATATAAAGTTGTTCAACAGCTCTTGTTAAAGCGACGTACAATAAATTAATAGAGTCTAGCTCTAATTCTGCTTGATGTTTTGTGTAAATTTCTTTTGCTGTTTCTCCATAGTTTTCAAAATCTTTTGAATAATTTATGAACGCTTCAGAAAACCCATTGTAATTGTCTTTATTAATAGATAGCCATTCTTTGGGTTCACATTCATAATAAATGTTTAAATCAGCATAAGGGAAAATCACTATTGGAAATTCTAACCCTTTAGATTTATGAATGGTCATAATTTGCAACGCATTTTTCCCTTCAGGAGACACAATACTTAACACCTCTTTTTTAGATTCAAATTGCTCAATAAAATCAGAAATACTTAATAAATGCTTTTGTGAATAATCTAAAACATAATCTAAGAAAAACTGAATGTAAGCATCAGATGTAGTAACTAAGTTAAACGATTGAATAATAGTTTCAACAGCATCATAAAGTGGTAAATGTAATATAATGTTATAATCAAATTCAATATGAAATATGTTGAAACTTTCAAATAATTGACTTGCTTCTAGACTTATATGCGTACTATAAAATGTATGCTTATCTGTAATATCTAATTTGTAATCTGCTAAATAACTAAGTAATAAAATTTTGATTTCGTTATTTTTTGGTTGAAGTATAAACTTTAAGGTATTAATGATAAAATTAACTTCAGCTGAATTTGAAATCAATAATGTTTCAGAG
>CAZECB010000088.1:0-5953 GCA_964510745.1 uncultured Flavobacteriaceae bacterium
CATTTCGCAAGGTTTTAGTAATTCTTTATCGGAAGTGATATAATAATTCAAGCTGATAAAGTCATTGCCTTGTAACTCTTTTGCGAAAATTTTATAGGATTTGCCTTGGTTGAATATTTCTTTAGTGATACTGTATTTAATATTATTATATAAAGCTTCAGAATAACCTATAGGGATTTGTTTTATATAATTTAGGAGCATTGTTATGATTTTTGAAACGTCATTACGAACGTAATAAAGTAATCTTTTAACAGGAGTTCTTAATTATAAAGATGCTTCGTCGTTACTCTTCTCGCTACGACGCTTGAATTTGTCATTCAGAGCGTAGCGAAGAATCTCAACTATATTTATGATAGATTCTTCAGTCGTTACCTCCTCTTCTGAATGACATAACTTTTAATCTATAAAATCCTGAATCAAGTTCAGGATGACATCATCTGCTTAAATTTCCCTTTACTTTTTCTAATTCTCACCGCTACCACTTTATATTCTGGGCATTTGGCTTCAGAATCATGAATATCACCTGTAAGGTTATTAATCATAATCTCTGGGAAATGAAACGTCGTGCTTAAAATACCTGGTTTGACCTCATCTGTAATACGTGCTTTTACATCTACTTTACCACGAGGGGATTCTAAACAAACATAATCGCCTTCATTAATTAAATTCTCAGCAGCATCTTCAGGGTTTACCATTAAGTAATCGTCTTGCAAAATTTCTTCATTAGCTGTACGACGTGTCATCGCGCCGCAATTGTAATGTTCTAATTCCCGATTTGTGGTTAAAATAAATGGATAGTCTTTTCCGTGTTCATTAATTTCTTCTGTTTCTCGCCAAGGATTAAATTCAAAATAACCTTTTCCGCGTTTAAATTCTTCAGTATGTAAAATTTGAGTATCTGTTCCATCTGTAGCTACTGGCCATTGCAAGCCATTTTCACCTAAACGATCCCAACGAATTCCTGCAAAAAACGGAACAATTTGAGAAATCTCTTCCAGCATTCCGTCAGGTGTATAGTCAGGTTGCGCATACCCCATACGATTCATAATATCTACAATAATTTGTCCATCAGGTTTTGAGCCTTCAATTGGTTCCACTACTTGACGTACCGCTTGTACACGACGCTCTCCATTAGTAAAGGTGCCGCTTTTTTCTAAAAACGAAGCTCCTGGTAAAATCACATCTGCATATTTTGCGGTCTCCGTCATAAATAACTCTTGTACAATCACTAAATCTGTTGCTTCTAATGCTTTAATGACTTTTTGAGTATTAGGATCTGTTTGCACTACATCTTCCCCAATAATCCAAATGGCTTTTAAATTACCATCTAGAGCAGCTTCAAACATTTCAGGAATTTTATAGCCAATATGTTTTGGCACTTCAACACCATAAAATTCATTGTACTTTTTATTCACTTCATCATTAGTGACATCTAAATATCCTGCGCCTTGATGTGGTTGCACGCCCATATCAGCACTCCCTTGTACATTATTTTGCCCTCGTAACGGATTCACCCCAACGCCTCGGCGACCAATATTACCTGTTAGCAATGCTAAATCTGCAATTTGCATTACCGTAAACGTTCCTTGTGAGTGTTCAGTAACGCCTAAACCATGAAATGACATCGCATTAGGAGCAGAGGCATACGCAATTGCTGCTGCTTTTACATCATCACGATTCACACCAGAAATACTTTCTAATTTATCGATATTTATATTTAATAATTCTTTTTTAAAGTCTTCATACCCCTCGGTACGATTCTCAATAAATGATGCGTCGGCATAGCCTTCAGTAATGATATAATACATCATCATATTTAATATCGCTACATTAGTTCCAGGGCGTAATGCTAAATGGTGTGTGGCATATTTAGCGAGTTCTGTACGACGTGGATCAATCACAATAGATATATTATCTGACTTCATTGTAAATTGTTTCAGCTTTGCTCCAGTAACAGGATGCGCATCGGTAGGATTTGCGCCAATGACCATAATACAATTGGTGTCTTTTAAATCATCAATAGAGTTTGTGGCTGCTCCTGTACCATAGGTACGTTGCATGCCTAAAGCTGTAGGCGAATGACATACACGTGCACAGCCATCAATATTATTAGTGTTAATAACTGCTCTGAAGAATTTCTGCATTAAATAATTTTCTTCGTTAGTACATCTTGAAGACGAAATTCCAGCTAAAGCATCTGGTCCAAATTCGGTTTTATACCCATTAAATTTATCTGTAATATAATCATACACTTCATCCCAAGTGACTTTTTCAAACTCTCCGTTACGTTTAATCATTGGCGAATTTAATCGTTCTGGGTGATCATAAAATTTAAAAGCATAACGTCCTTTTAAACAGGTATGTCCTTGATTCACTTCGGCATCATAAGGTGCTTGAATGCTTAGGATTTCTCCATTAGTTGTTGATACTTCTAAGTTACAGCCTACACCACAATAAGTGCAAATTGTTCTGGTCGTATCAGTTGCGGCAATGGCCTTAGACTGAAATACATCTGAAATAGCAGATGTTGGGCAGGCTTGAGAACAGGCGCCACAACTCACACAATCAGACTCCATAAACGAGTCATCTAAGCCTTTAATAATTTTAGAATCAAATCCACGTCCAGACATACTCAATACAAATTGCCCTTGTACCTCATCACAAGCACGCACACAGCGGTAACAATTGATACATTTCGATAAATCAGACGTCATATAAGGATGACTCAAATCTTTCAATCGGTATAAATGATTATCGCCTTCTGGATAACGTACTTCACGAATGCCGACTTGTGCTGCTACGGTTTGTAATTCACAATTTCCATTTACCTCACAGGTTAAGCAATCTAAAGGGTGATCTGTTAATACTAATTCTACAATATTTTTACGAAGCTTTTTAACAGTTTCAGAACTGGTATAGATATATTGTCCTTCCGCTATTGGCGAGTGACATGATGCCATTGTTTTTAAAGGCCCATTTCTTTCTAAAGCAACCTCAACACTACATACACGGCAGGATCCAAACGGATCTAAGTTTGGTGCATCACATAAGGTAGGGACTAAATTTTTGCCTTTATAACGCCTTACAAATGCTAACATAGTTTCGCCTTCAACAATCTCAAATGCTCGATCATCGATATAAGCAATTTTTTTACGTTCCTGAGTAGAATTACTCATCTTTTGACTTATGAATGGGTCTTTCATTTCTCTAAAATTTTAGTTGAAGTGTTGTTTTAATTCGTCTTCAAAATATTGCATTGCATTGCGAACAGGGAGTGGAATTCCACCACCATGTGCACATAATGAGCCTTGTTCTAATGTTGTCAATAAGTCGTTAAACAATGCTCGGTCTATTTTATAATCTGATTGTAAAGCTTTGGATGTTAATTCTTGACCACGTTTGGTTCCTAATCGGCAAGGGAAACATTTCCCACAGCTTTCATAAGATGCAAAATCAAATAGGTGTTCAATAAATTTTAAGATAGGATAGTCTTTAGGCACACAAATAATAGAGGCATGACCTAATAAGAACTCTTCTTTTGAAAAGGATTCAAAATCAATAGTCAACTCATTTATTTTTGAAACAGGCACTAATCCACCTAAAGGCCCTCCAATTTGAAGTGCTTTCACTTCAGTTTTAAAACCACCTCCTAAATCATTAATTACTTCTGATAAAGGGGTTCCCATTTCCACTTCATACATGCCTGGGGTATTGAAAAAACTATCTAGACACACTAGTTTAGTTCCTGATGATCGGTCAGTACCAATACCTTTCCAATGAGCACCGCCGTGTTCAATAATATAATGTAAAGCTGCTAAAGTTTCTACATTATTTACTGTCGTGGGTTTATTAAAGAGTCCTTTTTGTGCTGGAAATGGTGGGCGTACACGTACTTCTGGACGCTGCCCTTCAATAGAATTAATCAATGCCGTTTCCTCTCCGCATATATATGAACCTTGTGCTTGTATAATTTTAAAGTCGAAATTGAATCCGCTACCTTTTATATTATCCCCTATTAGTCCTTCTTTACGAAGTGTATCGATAGCTTCTTGAACAATTATTGCTGCTTCAGGATATTCAGCTCTAATATACACCACACCATAATTGGCGTGTGTCACATAGCCTGAAATCAACATTCCGAATAATACGGAATGGGGGCGTTTTTCTAATAAATAGCGATCTGAATAGGCTCCTGGATCTCCCTCATCTGCATTACAAATAATAAATTTGGTCTCGTTTTCTACATTACGGCAAAATTCTAATTTTAATCCCATTGGGAAACCAGCACCACCACGACCTCTAATATTTGACGTTTTTATCTCTCCTAATACATCTACAGAATCTCTTTTAAGAGCTGATAAAAAAGGCTTGTAATAGGCTTCGATCTCTGTAAATTCTTCTGTTAAAATTGCTCTCCCATTTGTTTTTACAGTGTATGTATCTTGATTTAATTCAGCATCAGAATTAATAATTTTATCAATCTCATTAATTGCATCACCAGAGTAATTTTTCCCATTATAATGAAACGCAGCATTTTCATGACAGCGTCCTAAACAGGTCATGTGACCAATTTCACCTGCATCAAAATGATTTTGAAGTGTATTGCCTAATTCTTTTTGTGTTCCAGCACATTCACAAGCCGTACCATTGCAGACATAGACTTTTTTTCCTTTATTTTCAGGTTTCAGAAAATCATAAAATGATGCGGTACCATACGTATTCGCGTTTCCTACCAAAAACTCTTTGGCTAATCCTTCTAATTCATCATCATTAGGAGCCCCTTGAGGTTGTGCGAGCTTACCCATTTTATCAAATAGGTTTTCATCAATTCCTTTTCTTCCTAATAATTCACTTAAATTATCTGACATATCTTTTTAACTTGCTTTGGTATTTCCTGTGTTTATTTTTGTGCGTTGTGGATTAGAGTAACAGGTGGCTCGCTCATCTCTACAAAATGCAAATAGCGTAATTCCCAGTTCTTTTGCATAATCCACTGCTAATGATGACGGTGCTGACACTGCTGCTAAAAACGGAATTTTCGCTTTAAAGCATTTAATAATGATCTCATACGAAATCCGTCCGCTCACTGTAATGACTTTTGCTGATTTTAACTGTTCAGTCATAATCAACTTTCCTACAACTTTATCGACTGCGTTATGACGACCTATATCTTCCATTGCACATAACAATTCGCCTTCAATAGAAAATGCTGCTGCTGCATGTGTGCCTCCGGATTGTCTAAAATCGAATTGAACCGCATTCATTTTATCAAACAATTGGTGAATCAAGTTAATCTCTATTTTTTGAGTATCATCAATTGTTTTTCCTAAAAAGGCTAAATCTCCTAATTCGGTTTTCCCACAAATACCACAAGACGAAACGGATAATAAACTTCTGCTATTGGTATACCCTTCTCCTAATTGTTCTTCTGGAATCGTCAAATTGACTATCGTCACAATGCCATCTTCATTTTCTTTTCTTAAAACAATATCAGGATGAAAATTAGTATTTTTTATAATATCTTCGGAGTGCAATAACCCACGTACCAAACTTACATCTTCACCAGGCGTACGCATCGATACCGTAAACGGTGTTTCGTTGATGTTTATTTGCAAGGCTTCTTCAATAGTTAGAGCATCCATAGTTTTATGAATGTTATTATCATCAAATTTTTTGCCTTCGTAATTACGTGTTGCCATCTTTTATTTATTATTCTAAAACAATCCTGAAATATTTCCGTCGTTATCAATATTAATACGTTCTGATGCTGGATGTGCAGGTAACCCTGGCATACGCATCATATCTCCTGTAATAGGCACTAAAAATCCTGCGCCTGCCGCAATTTCAATCTCACGTACTGTAATTGTAAATCCGCTTGGGCGCCCTATTAACTTTGGATTATCTGACAGTGATTTTTGTGTTTTTGCAATACATACCGGTAAGTCTTCTAATC
>CAZECB010000088.1:5963-7519 GCA_964510745.1 uncultured Flavobacteriaceae bacterium
AAATTTGCTT
The DNA here is from genome assembly GCA_964510745.1 of uncultured Flavobacteriaceae bacterium. Lineage (GTDB taxonomy): Bacteria > Bacteroidota > Bacteroidia > Flavobacteriales > Flavobacteriaceae > AU392. The sequence continues at coordinate 5,974 of CAZECB010000088.1, forward strand.
TTGCTTTCGCAGCATATTCAACACGATCAGCCCCATACACTTTAGTCGCTATAGCTTCAATTTTATCGGTTACAGGCATATCCCAACTGTACATTGGTGTGAATTTAGAGTTATTTGCTTCGACGACATCAATCACATGTTGTGCTAAGTCTAATGCACCTTTCCCACCTTTTGCCCAGACTTCAGCTAGTGCCACTCTCACACCTTTTTCTTTGGCGAATGCTTTAATGACTGCAATCTCGTCTTCATTATCAGACACAAAATTATTAATTGATATAATTGGTGTGATATTAAACTGTTGTACGTTTTCTAGATGTTTTTCCAGGTTTGGTAATCCTTTTTTAAGAGCATCTACATTTGGGGTGGTTAACTCTTTTAAATCGGCGCCACCATGATACTTCAACGCACGAATGGTTGTTGTAATCACCACTGCTTTTGGAGATATTCTTGCACTTTGACATTTGATATCCAAAAATTTTTCAGCACCTAAATCTGCACCAAAACCTGCTTCTGTAACTGTATAGTCAGATAATGACATGCCTAAGCGTGTTGCAATGACTGAGTTAGTCCCTTGTGCAATATTTGCAAATGGACCACCATGAATAATAGCTGGGTTGCCTTCAATAGTTTGCACTAAATTAGGCTTAATCGCTTCTTTTAATAAGGCTGCCATAGCACCTTGAACGTTTAAATCTTTAGCATATATGGGTTTTCTTTCACTAATCTTGGCAAACGTATAGCCTATAAAAATATTTCCGATACGGCGTTTTAAATCTTCTAAATCTTCAGCTAAACATAAAATAGCCATAATTTCAGAAGCCGCCGTAATATCAAATCCTGTTTCTCTTGGAATTCCTGAGCCTGTGCCTCCTAACCCTACAACAATATTACGTAGTGAACGATCATTCATGTCCATCACACGTTTCCAAGTTACAGTACGTGCATCAATATTTAAAGAATTGGTTTTACTTTGAATGTTATTATCAATCACCGCAGATAACAAATTGTGTGCTTTCTCAATGGCTGAAAAATCCCCTGTAAAATGAAGATTGATATCTTCCATGGGTAACACTTGAGAATAACCACCACCTGTAGCACCGCCTTTAATACCAAAGACTGGCCCTAAAGAAGGTTCACGCAATACTACGGTCGTTTGTTTTCCTAATTGATTTAAACCTTCAGACAAACCAATAGACATGGTTGTTTTTCCTTCACCTGCAGGGGTTGGTGAAATAGCAGTGACTAAAACTAAATTGCTTTGTTGTACTTTTTCTAAATCGATTTTAGATTGTGGTAACTTGGCTTTATATTTTCCATACATCTCAATATCATCAACATCTAACCCTAATTTTTTGGCTATTTGACTTATATTTTCGAGTTGTACTTTATTTGCTATTTCTAAATCATTCATATATTAATTTGTTAATTTTTAAGTGTGATTACTAACAAATCTATAAAAATAAATGACTTGATTTACATTATTGGTATTTCTAGTGGTGATTTAATAATAAATATAGCATCTAGAAAAGAATTTAGCTTTTTTAGA
>CAZECB010000089.1:0-7440 GCA_964510745.1 uncultured Flavobacteriaceae bacterium
CTTTTGATGGTGTAGAGCGCTTTATTTCTAGACGATTAAATATGTCTGCTATTGGTTATAAAGCATCACATGATGATGAGATGATTGATCCAGATAATTTATTACAATACATCACGCCTAAAGATTTAAAAGATTTTGGGTTAATTCCTGAAATTATAGGTAGACTTCCTGTATTAACTTATATGAACCCTTTAGACGCTAATACTCTAAGAGCAATATTAACAGAGCCTAAAAATGCTATTGTTAAACAATACAAAAAATTGTTTGCTATGGATGATATTGCACTTACAATAACAGAAGGCGCTTTGGAGTTTATTGTAAATAAAGCGATTGAATATAAATTAGGAGCACGAGGATTACGATCTCTATGCGAGGAGATTTTAACAGATGATATGTTTAATCTTCCAGGAAGTAATGAAACAAAATTAAGCGTGACTAAGGCATATGTCGAAGGAAAATTAACTAAAACACGTTTGAAGAAGTTAAAAGCTGTGTCTTAAGTTTAAGAAATAATTACAAAAAAAGAAACCACTCTATTTCTAGAGTGGTTTCTTTTTTTGGATTTTTTAATTAATACTGCTCTTAATAATTGATTAATAGCATTATAAATGTAATACTATTTTTGATTGTTAGAAACAATATAACTTGTTTTTAGACAAAGACTTATATTAATTCGTTAAACATTAAACTAGATTCATTTTTTACTTACAAAAGAAATCTAAAAATCATTATTTAAACTCAATAACTCATCCATGTAGTTTCGAGTATTTGATAATCGAGGAACTTTATGCTGTCCACCTAATTTATCATTTTGTTTTAACCAATCATAAAATAAATGTTCACGAGCAATTTTAATTGTTGGTTTATTAAGGGTCATGTTATTATAACGTTTCGCTTCATAATCAGAATTTAAAGATTTAAGGGCGTTATCAAAGAGCTCATTAAAATAATCAATATTTGAAGGTGGTGTTTTAAATTCAATCAACCATTCATGCCCTCCTTTTTCTTTGCCCTCCATAAAAATAGGCGCAGCTGTATAGTCTTTAATTTCAGCTTTAGTTTTTTTACAAACTCTTTTTAGAGCATCTTCAGCATTTTCAATAATTAATTCTTCACCAAAAGCATTAATATGATGCTTGGTGCGTCCAGATACTTTAATACGGTATGGCTTTAATGACGTGAATCTTATCGTGTCGCCAATTTTATAACGCCATAAACCAGCATTTGTGGTAATGACCATAGCATAGTTTTTATGTTTTTCAACTTCGTCTAACGGAATTATTTTTTGATTAGAAGTCCCGTAAGTACCCATAGGGATAAACTCGTAAAAAATACCATAATCAAGCATGAGTAATAATTCACTAGATTTATTTTGATCTTGAATGGCAAAAAATCCTTCCGAAGCATTATAGATTTCATAATACTTAAAATTACTTTTTGAAATAATAGATTTGTATTGATCTGCGTAAGGTGAAAAACTCACACCGCCATGAAAATAAGCTTCTAGATTTGGCCAAATATCTAAAATACTAGTCTTCCCAGTAGATTCTAAAACGTTATTTAGTAAAACTAGCATCCATGACGGGACGCCTGCTAAGCTAGTGACATTTTCTTTTATAGTCTCATCAACAATGGCTTGCATTTTATACTCCCAATCACTCATAAGTGATACTTTACTAGAAGGTGTACTACTGTATTGTGCCCAGAAAGGCATATTATCTATCAATATAGCAGATAAATCACCAAAAGCAGTCCCATTTTCTTTATATAATTCTTTGCTTCCGCCTAAACGTAAACTCTTACCTGTAAAGAGTTGTGAGCCTTCATTATTATTTAAATACATACATAGTAAATCTTTTCCAGCCGCATAATGACAATCTTCAAGCGATTCTGCACTTACAGGAATAAATTTACTTTTAGCATTAGTAGTACCACTGGATTTTGCAAACCATTTTATGGGTGTTGGCCAGAAAATATTGTGTTCCCCTCGTCTGGAACGCTCAATATTTGCTTGAGAACATTCGTAACTAGTAATAGGAACACGTTCATTAAACGTTTTATAATCTTTTATAGAAGCAAAATCATAAGTCTTTCCAATTTCTGTGTCTTTAGCCGTTTCAATAAGGTCTAAAATCAATTCGTTTTGTACTTCATCAGGATATTTTAAAAACAATTCAATTTGATGAAATCGTTTTTTTAGAAACCATGAGGCAACAGAATTTACTAGAGGGATTGGCATATATTGGTTATCTTTACGTTACTAAAGTAACAAAAATCTTTTATGCAATACCAAGGTGTTTTAAGAAAAATGGAAACTGAGTTTGGGAACCCAATTCAATATTTTTTAGTTTTTGAAAATGAGTTTTTAAATATGAATCAATTGCTTCATAAAACCTTGACTATTAAATTTGTAAAACACCAATGTTTAAATTGTAAAAACGATAGAGAAATTTATAGACAAGGATTTTGTAAAACCTGTTTTTTTGAAATTCCGCAAGCTGCAGATTGGATTATGCGCCCAGAATTGAGTAAAGCACATTTAGGGGAAGAAGATCGCGATTTAGAATACGAAAAACGAGCGCAATTACAACCACATATTGTATATTTAGCGAATTCTAGTAATGTAAAAGTAGGTGTAACTAGAAAAAACCAGGTACCAACCCGTTGGATAGATCAAGGGGCACATGAAGCAATTGAAATAGTAGAAGCTCCAAACAGGTATTTAGCAGGAATAACAGAGGTTGCTTTAAAAGATCATGTTGCAGATAAAACCAACTGGCGTATTATGTTGAAAAATGGAGCTCCTGATGAGAATTTAGAGAAATGGCGTGATCAATTAAAGCAATATATCCCAGAGGAAGCTAGAAACTATTTTATAGAAAACAATATAGAAACAAATATTGAATTCCCGGTATTACAATATCCAGATAAACCTAAATCTTTAAACTTAAGTAAAACACCAGAATTTAAAGGTAAACTAGTAGGTGTAAAAGGGCAATACCTTATTTTTGATGATGATACTGTATTTAATATAAGAAGTAATGAAGGAACTGTAGTAAAGATTACTATAAACTAAAATACGTATAATTTTATAGCTTGTACAATACCTATAAGAACTAATAAGACACCTGTAACTTTATTTACGATAGAAGTAATGTTTTGGACTTTATTTTTAATAATTGAACTAAACTTACTATATAGGTATAAAGTCAGTATTTTTCCGATATAAACTCCAGCAAAAAATAAGAATAGAACAGTTAAAGAAGATTTTAAAGACAACATAATATCGTTATTATTAATAATTCCGAAAGCTACCACCCAATAAATTAATACAGGAGGGTTTAAAATACCTGTTAAGAACCCTGTGGCGTATTTAGATTCAGCTAATTTATTTTTCTTTACTTTCCCTTTGTCTTCAGATTTTTTTTTGAAAAATAAAAAGATACCAATAAAAATAAGTAAAACTATAATTGTAATTTGAATCCATAAATGTTCAGCAAAAAAATCACGAACTATCATATTACAATGTAAAGCATAATAGGATAATAGAACTTCGGCAATTCCAGCTGCAAATGCTATTTTAAGCGCTTGTTTGGCATTTTGCTTTAGAGTGGTATTAATTACTGCAATATTAGACGCCCCAAGAGGCAAAGCTCCAATAAAAGCTGCAAAAACACCCACTATTAAATAAATAATAACCATTAATTGGTTTTGGTAGAGATTTAAGAAGCAAACTTACAAATTTTAGTTAACGGAATCTTTTTTCTTTTTCTTCTTTTTAAATAAATTGTTAAGTAAAGTTTTAGCACCATCTTTAAGAGGGTCTTTTATAGAGTCTGAAGCAGTAGTTTTAGTAGAATCTATTTTTTTGCCTCCAAGTAATTCTCCTAATACATCAGTTACTTTATCTTTACCTTTATTTAGAAGTTTTTGTTTTTCAATTTCAATAAGTTGTTTTGTTAAATTAGAGACAGCACTGGTTAAATCTGTTTTCACATTAGGATTTGTATAAGTGCCACCAATAGATGCGGCTACAGGAATGGTAAGTTTGTCTATTTCACTATCATTTATTCTTCCAATAAGCTGATTAACATCGCTACCTAAATATTTAGCAGGAACTTGAAAAACTACATTATAAATTAATGATTTGTCAAAACTATGAGAGCCAGAAACTTCAATAGGGATATCTTCATAATTGAGTTTAAAAGGTTTTACGTTTACATTGCCATTATCAAACTCTAACCGGGTTTTTAAATCCTTAAGTTGTAATTTATTGAAATCAATAAATTGTAATGAATTTCCTAATTGATTTAAAACCTCTGCATTAAGAGGGTTAATGGTTGTGGTCATTATTTCTGCTGAAGATTTTCCAGAAACCGTATTTAAATCAGGAGTAAACTCATTGGTTAATTTTCCAGATAAGTTAATTAGTGTATTTAATTTTCCATTAAGAATACTTGCTATAGGCGCAATTTTTTGTAATAACTCTAACTCTTTAAAAGATTTCGCAATATCAAAATCATCAGCACCAAGAGTTAAATTAAAAATAGGCACATCAGTATTTGTAGTGACATTACCATTAATAGCTAATTTGCCATCAAACAAGCTTGATGTTAAATTGTTTAAAATAGCTTGTTGATCTTTGATTTTTAGATTACCAGTGACATTTTTTAAATTCAGATTATCATAAACTACGTTTTTAACATTAGCATTTATGTTACAGTCTAAAAAATCAGGGATTTTAAGCGACTCCAAATCACTTGTTGTTTTATTAGACGTTTCATTAGTTTCGTCTTCAACCATAAAATCACTAATCACAAAGTTATCTGAAGTTAAATTAAAATCACCTTGCAATTTTTTGTCACTTAATAAAAACCCCAATAAATTAGTGATAGTGCCATCAGCATTAAAATCACTAGCTCCAGTTTTAGCGCTAAAGTCATTTAATAGTACAGTGCCTGGTTTAAAATTTACATCTGCTTTAGAAATATGAATAGGATTGACAATGTCTTCAGAAGAAAAAATAAAATTGTCAATAGTTAGAGTTCCATTATTTTTAATACGTTCATAAGCATTGGTTTCAATAGCATTCATATCAAAACTAGAATTGATTTTTGCTTTTAAAATACCACTTAACTCTTTATCTAATTCAATAGGGTATGCTTTTGTGATATTCCCTAAATTTAAAATACCGTCAATATTACTATTAATCAACATATTGGTAGTTAAATTTTTTAAAACTGTAGATGATTTAAATACATCATCATCAATTTTAAAATTCAATTTTTCAATTGATATATAAGTATCATCAACATTTCCAGTTGTATTTAATATAGACGTATTAATTGATATGTCTTTAACACGTTTTGGTAAATCAGGATATTTAAATGAAGCATTGTCTGAAGCAATATTAATATCTAAATGAGGAATTGCTTCTTCTGAAGATAACCCTTTAATAATCCCTTTAACTTTAAAATCACCAGAAGTTTCTACATTGTCTAAATTTTTAGAATAAACTTTAGGTATTACTGCTAAAAAATCTTTAAAAGATGATTCTGGGTTTTTAAAAGTGATATCAATATCCTGCCCATTATCAAGTTGTTGTATATAGCCTTCAAAATGTAGAGGTAGCTCGTTTATAAATCCTTTATTTTCTTTAAAGGTGTATTTACTATTTTCTATATCTAAATCAATATTTGCATCTAATTTAATAGGATTACTACTTAAGTAATTAGTGCTATCAATACTAAAACTAATATTAGCATCTGTATGAGTATCTAATTCAGATTGTTCATTAGAAAAAATACCTTGCCCAGAATGGTTTAACTCTGTAATATAAATAGATGTTTTAGATGAATCATCTAAATAGGTTAACGCACTATTATTAACAATATAATCTTCAATATCTACAGAAAATCCACTAGATTCTTTTTTGATTGTATGCTCTTTATCTTCGCTTTGTTTTGCAATATCATAGTTTACGTTTCCAAAAGCATCTGCTTTTAATGTTAACAATGCTTCATCTATATAAATTGAGTTTACAGTCATAGGCTCTTTATCTGTATCCTTAAACAATTCTTTTACAGACATTGTAAATGCTACAGACTTAATAGAAGCTAAATTTTCATCTTTAAAAGGTGCGAAATTTGTAATTTCTAAATCAGTTACATCAACTTTCACCTTTGGAAAACTACTTAGAAAACTTAAACTTACATCGCTAAATTCAACTTTAGCATTTACATTATTATTGATGAAATTTTTCACCAAATCTTTTATTTGCGATTTGAATAAAAAAGGAGCGATAATCAATAAAATAAGAATTAAGAGTAGTGTTATTCCAGATATTTTTAGAGCTTTTTTCATAAAAAACGAAGTATTTTATTCCCATAAAAACAGGAGTCTATATAAATTAGTTACGAGTAAAATTAATAAATAGTTCACTATCATTAGTGAAATTCATATTAAATCAACTCTATCTCTTCATTAACCTTAAGTTTAAAACGTTTTCTAAATATGAAAACACCTAGGTATAAAAATGGTGTGTCTAATAAGGCAATAAATATTTTAAATAGAAAACCACTAATCAATAAACCTTTAAAGTTCGTCCATTCTATAATTCCGAAAGTACATAATAATAGTAAAATAGTTAGTGTGTCCACAAATTGTGAAAACCAGGTTGAAAAATTATTACGCAGCCATAAATGTTTACCTTTAGTCAATTTCTTCCAAAAATGATAGATTTGAATATCTACAAACTGAGCAAACAAATAGGTGATCATACTTGCAAAAACTGCAATAGCAGAATTGCCAAAAACAGTAGTAAAAAGCGCATTATTAACGGGCGACCAATCTGTAGCAGGAACACTATTTGAAACATATATAATTAGTAATGAAAATATAGAGGCAAAAATACCTGCAACTACAACTTGATTTGCGCGTTTTTTACCATAAATTTCACTAATTAAATCGGTAATCAAAAAAGTGATTGGGTATGGTAGAATACCAACAGAAATTTCAAAGAGTTTACTTCCAAAAATTTCAACATCAAAAGGATGCCAATAAAAGAATTTTTGGAATATTAGGTTTGAAACTACTAGTGAAGTTATAAAAAGCGCAGCTAAAAATAAATAAACTCGTTGTGCTGCAAATTTGTCTTTAAGTGTCATTTTGTGAATAAATACTTATTGCAAATATAGATTAAAGTGATTTTGTTTTGTTTATTTGAAGATAGATTATGATCCAACTATCAAAAGTTTACATATCATTAGGTAGCAATAAAGGGGAGAAGTTTAAAAATCTCCAGAATGCTATTAATGCTGTTCATTTACATATTGGAAATATAAAAAGTATTTCTAGGGTTTATAATTCGCCTGCTTTTGGATTTGAAAGTGATGACTTTTATAACGCCTGCATTTTTATTGAAACTGACTTGAAACCAGA
>CAZECB010000090.1:0-7408 GCA_964510745.1 uncultured Flavobacteriaceae bacterium
AGGAGAAACATTTAGTAATAAAGGTGCTGTGTTTTCTAATCAACTTATACAGATGTATACCACTAACTTAGGAAGTTGGGCTTATGTATTTATTGGGATTGCTGCATTTACAACAATGTTTAGCACCACATTAACAACTTTGGATGCATCACCAAGAGCAATGCATAGAACATCTCAACTTCTATTTAAAAAAGGGTTTAAAAAAGGGTTTTTATTTTGGTTAATAACCCTTGCGGTTGGTACTATTATTATATTTTTTAAATTTGCTTCAGAAATGGGGTTACTTATAAAAATAGCAACTATATTATCTTTTATAACAGCTCCTTTTTACGCCATTATTAACTACAAGCTTATTATAAGTAAACATACACCTAAAGAGGCTAGACCTCCTTTATCACTTCACATTTTAAGTTGGTTAGGCATTCTTTTTTTAACAGGATTTAGTGTGTGGTATCTTACTACATTATAGACTACTTTGTTGTATCTTTGTGCTATATATTAGTTTAATATGAGTACAGGAATAGCTTCAAAAAAAACCTCTGAACGTCAACCAAAACCGAAGTGGCTTCGTGTAAAACTTCCCACTGGAAAAAAATATACAGAACTTCGTAGTTTAGTAGATAAGTACAAACTAAATACTATCTGCACATCTGGAAGTTGTCCTAATATGGGAGAATGTTGGGGGGAAGGCACTGCTACATTCATGATTTTAGGAAACATTTGTACGCGATCATGTGGTTTTTGTGGTGTAAAAACTGGTCGTCCAGAAACTTTAGATTGGGACGAACCCGAAAAAGTAGCGAGATCAATTAAAATCATGCAAATTAAACATGCTGTATTAACTAGTGTTGATCGAGATGACATAAAAGACATGGGGAGCATTATGTGGTCCGAAACCGTAAAAGCTGTACGTAGAATGAACCCTGAAACTACTATAGAAACCTTAATCCCAGATTTTCAAGGCATAGAAAAACATATTGATAGAATTATTACTGTTGCACCAGAAGTAGTATCTCATAACATGGAAACCGTTAGACGATTAACTCGTGAAGTTCGTATACAAGCAAAATATGATAGGAGTCTTCAAGTTTTAAATTACCTAAAAACTCAAGGGCAGCGACGTACTAAAACAGGCATTATGTTAGGTTTAGGTGAAAAACGTGAAGAAATCATCGAAACACTGCATGATTTAAAAGAAGCTAAAGTTGATGTCGTTACTATTGGTCAATATCTACAACCAAGTAAAAAACACTTACCCGTAAAACAATTTATAACTCCAGATCAATTTGCAGAGTATAAAGAAATAGGATTAAATTTAGGATTCCGACATGTAGAAAGTAGTGCTTTGGTAAGATCTTCATATAAAGCACAAAAACACATTAATTAATTAACAATTATTATGATTAATGTTGCTATAAATGGATTTGGACGCATTGGTAGACGTGTATTTCGATTACTACATGAACATCAACAAATTCAAGTAGTTGCTATTAATGATTTAGCAGATGTAAAAACACTAAGTCATTTATTGAAATATGACAGTATTCACGGTGTTTTCCCAGCAACTATATCTAATGACAATCACCATATTATAGTAAATAATAAAAAAACACCTTTATTAAATTCAAGTGAGTTATCTTCTCTAAATTGGAGACCATATAATGTAGACTTTGTAATAGAAGCAACAGGGAAATTTAAATCTTCTGACCAATTACAACAACATATAATTAATGGGGCAAAACGAGTAGTATTATCGGTTCCAGCAATTGATGATTCTATAAAAACAATTGTCTTAGGGGTTAATGAACATATTCTTACTGGTAAAGAAACAATAATATCTAATGCTTCTTGTACTACTAATAATGCAGCGCCAATGATAGATATTATTAATCAACTCTGTGGCATAAAACAAGCTTACATTACGACCGTTCATTCTTATACTACAGATCAAAGTTTGCATGATCAACCTCATCGAGATTTACGACGTGCTAGAGCAGCTGGTCAATCTATTGTACCTACAACTACTGGGGCTGCAAAGGCTTTAACTAAAATATTTCCAGAATTATCAAATGTTATTGGAGGTTGTGGCATAAGAGTTCCTGTCGCTAATGGGTCTTTAACAGATATTACCTTTAATGTCAATAAAATTGTAACCGTAGATGATATTAATAATGCCTTTAAAAATGCAGCAGAAAATAAGTACAAATCTATTTTAGAATATACCGAAGATCCAATTGTATCAATTGATATTATAGGAAACCCTAATTCATGTATTTTTGACTCACAAATGACTTCAATTATTGGGGATATGGTAAAAATTATTGGCTGGTATGATAACGAAACAGGGTATTCCAATCGAGTAATTGATTTAATAACTTACATATCAGATCTATAATTTTTGAATATTAACCAACTAAAAAATGCATTTTATCGAATATATTATTATATTTGTCGATAAAAATGACTCTAAATGTCCCAAATCAAATATTACTTATTTGCTTTTTTAGTTTTATTAACCTCTTTTATTTATGCTCAAGATGATAATGAGCAAGACATTTTATCTAATAAAGATAGTATTACAGCAAACATTGATAAATCTGAAAAATACGCATTAAATGGTAATTTATATGATGCTATTTTATCACTAAAACAAGCAAAAGTTATTGCAGATAGTAGTAATGACAAAAAAAGTCAAGGCCTTATTCTTTCACAAATAGCTAAACTTCAATATCAATTAGATCAAAATGAAAGTGCTAAAGCTAGCATTAAAGAAGCTATGGATATTCAAAGTAGCATTGATGATCAAATTAATTTAGCAATATCAAGATATGTTTCAGGCTTAATTTATCTTAAAGAAAAAGCATATATAGAAGCTTTAGATTATTTTAAATCGTCAAAATCTATATTAGAAGAGGAAGATCGTTATGAACTTGTAGGTGAAATTGCCTTAAATGAAGCTACTTGTAATATAGAATTGAATAATTTAGTCTCTGCAGAATATTTTATTGAACAAGCTGCGGATATAGGTGAAAATTATGAGTTACCTAAAATAAGAGGTGCTGCATTTATCAAAAGTGGTATTGTTAGCTCTAAAAATAAAAATTATAACAAAGCTTCATTTCAAGTAAAAGAAGGTTTAAATATTGGCCAAGAATTAAATAACTTAGAGTTAATTAATGATAGCTATGTTACTTTGAGTACAATTTATCGAGATCAAGGTGACTTTAAACGCTCTAATGAAAACTTATGGTTGCATCTCAATATAAAAGATTCTATTCAAACTATAAAAGATGATCGTTTATCTCTTGACAAACATGTCCAATTGGCAATTGGTCAAAAAGATAAAGAATTGTTAGAATTGCAAGGTGAGTTAGATGAAAAAAAAGAGGGTGAAAATTTAAGTAAAATGACAACAATGCTAAGTGTCGCTTTGATTACAATTTTATCATTACTTACGCTGTCATTATACAAAAACAACAATATTAGAATTAAAACTAATAATATGTTGTACAAAAAAAATGATGAGTTATTAACTGAAAAAGAACGTGCTGAAGTTGCTGCAAAAACAAAAACCAATTTCTTATCTACTGTAACTCATGAGTTAAGAACACCACTTTATGCTGTAACAGGGCTAACTAATATGCTTCTAGAAGAAAACCCAAAGCCTGAACAAGTACAACATCTTAAATCACTTAAATTTTCTGGAGATTATTTATTAACTTTTATTAATGATATTCTTCAAATAAATAAAATTGAAGCTAATAAAGTAGAGTTAGACCCGGAGGTATTTAATCTAAAATATAAAGTTGAGAATGTAATTTCTGCATTGAATAATTCAGCATTAGATAATAATACGATGGTGCACTTTGAATACGATAAAAAACTACCTGAGATTTATAATGGAGATCAGCTGAAAATATCTCAAGTCCTTATCAATCTTATTGGTAATTCTATAAAGTTCACAAAAGATGGTGATATATGGGTTAAAGTCACTCAATTAAAACAAAATAAAAAAATACATTCTATTCGTGTAGAAGTTCAAGATAATGGAATAGGAATAACAAAAGAAAAGCAAGAACACATGTTTGAAAGTTTTTCTCAAGGATCTATACAAATTAATCGAAAATATGGAGGTACTGGCTTAGGGCTTTCAATTGTAAAAGGATTAATTGATATTTTAAACGGAAAAATTTATTTAAAAAGTGAATTAGGTAAAGGCACAAGCTTCTTTATTGAAATACCTTTAGAGGAAGCTAAAGAGTTAGCAACTCCTGTAAAAACAGATTACGCAAAAAATATTAATGATTTAAATATTGGTAAAGTGAAAATTTTAGTAGTTGAAGACAATAAAATCAATCAAATGATCACTAAAAAAATCTTGACCAAGATGGATATTGATTGTGAGTTAGTAGATAATGGTGAAGATGCTGTAAAAATGATTAAAAATACAACTTATGATGTTGTATTAATGGATATTCATATGCCAGGAATTAGTGGTTTAGAAGCTACTAAACGCATTAGGACCTTTAATAAAGAGCTTACCATATTTGCACTTACAGCAGTCACACTTGAAGATAAAATGCATGAGTTTGATGAAGCTGGGTTTAATGATATTATTTCTAAACCTTTTAAGCAAGAAGATTTTGAGAAAAAACTTTTTGAAGCCTTATCTAGTAAAAATAAAACTGCATCAGCTTAATTATATTTTAGAAACAAATTGTTTTACTAAAACATTAAACCTTTCACTTTCAAACACTTCTGATTCTATAGGTAAATAATAAAGAGAATCACTATTCAATTTATCCTTTAGCCGCATAAAATCTTTTTCAGTAGTTAATATCAAATATTTTTGTTTTAGTTGTGCTATCTCTGTAGAAGAAAACTCATGATGATCTTTAAAATTTAAATGCTCAAAAGTAAACGCTCCAGCATTCAAAAACTCAACTAAAGGTTTTGAGTTAGCAATACCTGTAACTAAAGTAAAAGGCCTTTCATTTAAACTAGACAGCAATCTTTCAGAATTTAATGCATAAATTGATTTAGAATATTGAATAGAACTAAAAAACACCTGCTGATGTTTCTTAGGCTTTAATCTAGTCACAATTTGTTGTTTTTCAATTTCAGTAATTATACTAGGGCATTTAGTAACAATAATAATGTCAGCACGTTTTGCTCCGCTTTTAGGCTCCCTTAAATTACCAGTTGGCAGCACAAAATCGTCAATATATAACTTATTATATGTCGTTAGCAAAATAACTAAACCTGCTTCCACTTTTCTATGCTGAAATGCATCATCTAACAAAATAACATCTGGTTTAGGGTTTAAACGTTGTAATTGCTCAATTCCGTTTTGTCTGTCAGCATCAACGCTAATAATTACATCTTCAAACTTATTATAAAACTGAAAAGGCTCATCTCCAACAGACAATGCAGATGTGTCTTTATCCGCAATAACAAACCCTTCAGTGTTACGTTTATAACCCCTACTAAGTGTAGCAATTTTATAATCGCTTCTTAACAACCTAATTAAATACTCAATCATTGGTGATTTACCCGTTCCTCCCACACTTAAATTTCCAACAGTAATAATAGGAAAGTTGTACTTCTTTGAATAGAGTATATTATTATCATACGCACGATTGCGTAACCAAGTTATAACGTGATAAATGGGGACAACTGGAAGTAATATGTTTCGCACCAATTTCATAACAACGAAAGTAATTATTTAAAGTACTTCAAAAAAGAAATCTAATAGGAAATAAAATAAGACTTCAACTACTATCAAAAAAATTATGTAGGTTTGAACTTAAACATAAAACTTATGATTGTTCAAGATGTAATTCATCAATTAAATGAGTTATCACCACTAGAATATGCAGAAGATTTTGATAATGTAGGCCTTCTAGTAGGTAATAAAAACTCTAAAGTCACAGGTATTTTAGTAACCTTAGATACCTTAGAAGAAGTTGTAGATGAAGCTATAGAAAATAATTGTAATCTTATCGTGAGCTTCCACCCTATTATCTTTAAAGGATTAAAAAAACTAACAGGAAAATCTTATGTTGAACGTGTGGTGATAAAAGCCATAAAACATGACATCGCTATTTTTGCTATTCATACAGCCTTAGATAATGCTTTGCAAGGTGTTAATGATATGATATGTGAAAAAATAGGACTTATAAATCGTGAAATTTTAATCCCACAAAGCGGAACAATAAAAAAACTAATCACATGCATACCTAAAGATGAAGCTGGCCAACTTCGTGATGCATTATTTAGTTCTGGAGCTGGAAGTATAGGTAATTATGATCATTGCAGTTTTAATATTGAAGGCATAGGTACTTTTAACGGTAATGAAAACTCTAACCCTATAAAAGGTAAAAAAGGCATTACACATCATGAAGAAGAAGTTCAAATTTCTATAACTTATGCAAAACATTTAGAAGCAATAATTATTAAAACATTATTTGAAACACACTCTTATGAAGAAGTTTCTTATGAAATTACAACTCTAGAAAATAAAAACCAACATATTGGTATGGGAATGGTTGGAACACTAAAACAATCTATGAATGAAGCAGTGTTTCTCAAGCATTTAAAATCTGTAATGAATACCAAATGCATTAGACACTCTAAACTTTTAAATAAGCCCATACAAAAAGTAGCAGTTTTAGGAGGTTCAGGCAGTTTTGCTATTAATGCTGCTAAATCTGTAAAAGCAGACGTATTTATAACCGCAGATTTAAAATATCATGACTTTTTTAGCGCTGAAAATCAGATAGTTTTGACAGATATAGGGCATTATGAAAGTGAGCAGTTCACAAAAAATCTTTTAGTAGCCTATCTTACAAAAAAAATCCCTAATTTTGCAATCATTTTATCAAACACAAACACAAATCCTGTAAAGTATATTTAAGCATGGCTAAAAAGAAAGAAGTTACTGTAGAAGAGCGATTAAGAGCATTGTACGACTTACAATTAATCGATTCTCGCGTTGACGAAATTAGAAATGTAAGAGGAGAATTACCATTAGAAGTTCAAGATTTAGAAGATGAAATAGAAGGCTTAAACACAAGACTTCAAAAACTTAATGATAGTCTTGCCGATATTGATGATCAAATCAAATCAAAAAAGAATTTAATTGAAGAAGCTAAAACTTTAATTAAAAAATATACAGAGCAACAAAAAAATGTTCGAAATAACAGAGAGTTTAATTCGTTAACAAAAGAAACTGAATTTCAAGAATTAGAAATTCAATTAGCTGAAAAGCATATTAAAGAGCTTAAGTTTCAAATTGAGCAGAAAAACGAAATTATAGAAGAAAATAAAACACGTTTAAATGGTCGTCAAGATCACTTAAAACATAAAAAAAGTGAATTAGATGCTATTCTAGCTGAAACTGAAAAAG
>CAZECB010000091.1:0-7391 GCA_964510745.1 uncultured Flavobacteriaceae bacterium
TATAGAACTCCATTCCCAAGGAGTCACTGTAGCATAAGCATCATTACGATAACCAACTTCTGTAAATAAAATTTGTTTATTATATGTTTTTGAAATACTTTTTAAAGTTTTGATATGAGAGTTCCAACCATTTTTGATAGTATCTAAATCAGGGTTTTTTGATTGAGTTAATGGAAAATAACCTTGAATCCCAATATAATCTAATTCATTCCAGAAATCAACATCATTAAACTCACTATCCCAATTAGCAGCATAGGTAAGTTTACCGTTATAAATTGCTCTAATATCTTTTATTAAAATTTTCCATTGTTGTGATAGATTTGTTACAGATGATCTTAACTCTGTGCCAATACAGAATAACTCTATACCTGTTACTTCAGCCATTGTCGCATAATGCATATATTTTCCCTATAAGATTTAAACCAAGTATTCCATTCTTCTTCAGTACCCATTTTAATATTTGCTCTCCAGCCATCAGACATCCATAAATGTGGTTTGAGCATAATATGAATTCCTTTTTCTTGTAATGTCTTAATGTCATTTATAAAAGTAGAATCTCTAGATGTCCATTGCCCTATTTGTTCAGGAACATTAGCTGTTTTAGACTGTTCATCTTTTTGATAAAAATATGGGAATAGAGACACCCATTCAATATTAGTTTTCACTAAATGATCTATTTGAGAATTGTTGTTTCGCCCTAAACGATACAGACTCATTCCTCGATGTTTGCCATCATTCTCAAATAAATTATTAGAATATCCACAAGTGTTTTCAACACTATAATCCCAATTGAAATCAAAATTTTCTTGAGAATTTTTATGAAGAATAAATTTAAAACTAAAAATAAGAAGCATTATAGGTAGTGTTAATCTTAACGACAATTGTTTCAACATTATCTTTGCTCCTTTACGTTTGAATATCCTTTTGAAATAGCGTAATATTAAAAACAAACAATAGGTGATTATGAGTGAAATGTGAAAAAAAACAAGACCTCGTTTAGTAGTAATAATGGCATAAAACAACTCTAAAGTTCTAAAGAACGAGGTATTAAAAAGAATGATAATAAAAATAAAAACACTAGTAAATAGATATACTTTTAAAATATTGAAAAATTCTTTTTTCATACTAAAATTTATATACTTGACTTTAAATTATGTAATATGTTACACAATATTATCATTTTTTTAAGTTTTTATAAGTCAGTAATTAATTGTTAAATCGACTTAAATTAAAACAAGTATTATGAAAAATAAGTTTAATGTATTTTTTTCTACTATAGTATTCTTTTTTTTAATCATTTTTTATAGCCATGCACAGCAAAATACTTCTGACTCAAATGAACTAAAACATTTTACCAATTTAATAACAACTACAGATAGTAAAATACAGTCTTCAGAATTAAAATATATAGATAAAAACTGGAAGCCTGAATACGAGATTATGGTTTTAGAATTGTTTTATTTTAAAATAAATACTGTTTTTGGCCGTGATATTTTAAAACTTTTGGAAAAGAAGACGAGGCAAACTTTTGGCTATGATACTAATAAGTGGTACGAATGGATTTGGAATAAAGAAGAGCAGTTAATACCTGAATATCATAAATTTAAAGCCGCAATCCATGCTGGCATTGATTATCATTTTCCTAAATATTTTACAGATCGTCAAGATGATAATCAACGTACTATTCGCTTAGATGAAATCCGTTGGGGAGGTGTTTTACAAGATGGAATTCCACCACTTCGAAATCCAAAAATGACAACAGCAGATAAAGCTCATTATTTAGAAAATGACAATGTAGTATTTGGTATTGAAGTTAATGGTGATTTTAGAGCTTATCCTAAGCGTATTTTAGCGTGGCATGAAATGTTTACAGATATTGTTGGTGGGATTGATGTCGCAGGTGTATATTGTACACTCTGTGGAACAGTAATTTTATATAAAACAGAACATAACGGAATTAAATATAGAATAGGAACTAGCGGTTTTTTATACAGATCTAATAAACTAATGTATGACGAAAAAACACAATCTTTATGGAATACATTATGGGGGAAACCTGTTCTTGGCCCTTTAGTTGGAAAAGGAATTGAATTTGAATATTTAAGTGTCATAACAACAACTTGGGGAGAATGGAAACGAAGACATCCTCAAACCAAGGTATTAACTCGTAATACAGGCTTTAGAAGAGATTATGGAGAAGGAGTAGCTTATCAAAATTATTTTGCAACTGATGAATTGATGTTTAATACTCCAAAGATTAATAAGCAACTAAAAAACAAACAATCTATTTTAGCCATTCGTTTTCCTGAACTTCAAGAAGAACCTTTAGCAATTTCTGTAAAATACCTAGAAAAACATCCTGTTTATGAAGATGAAATAGGGGCTCAAAAATTTGTTGTGTTAACAGATTATACTGGAGCAAACCGTGTTTATGAACGAGGAAGTTATTCTTTTACTAATTATGATGAAAATAGTATTGCTATAGATAAAACAGGAGGGAAATGGACTGTATATGAAAATAGATTAGAGCATACTAATGGCAAAACATTAAAACGATTAAATACGTTTAATGCCTTCTGGTTTGGATGGCAATCGGCATATCCTAACACAAGATTAGTTAAATAATAAACATAAAAAACTCCAACATCTTAAGTTGGAGTTTTTTTATTTTATTTCTTTTGAATTTATTCGCACAGAATATTAATTTGATTCATCGTGTTCCAGAGTTCATGATCAAATGACTGAGGAGAAAACTCAAAGTAAACAGTATGTTTTTTTGAAGTTTCACAATAGGTTGGAATTACTTTCACATTTAATGTTTGTAATGCTTCTAAAAAAAATACATCAAAAATAGTAACATTACCTATAAACATTTTCTTGTCTTCGTTATATACAAGTGTTGATTTTGTAGGGGTAATATTTTCTTTAGCAATTCCTTTTCCACTACCAACTAAATTGAAAAGATTATCAAAATAAATTTTTAATTCTTTATTTAACTTTTTTGTTGTTAGGTTAGCAGGGGCATCAAGATACCAAGCAAATTTATAGGTCCAAAATTCCTCACTATTTTTATCACTCCATCCTTTTGAGAATCTTACAAATTCTAATCCTTTATAATCTAATTCAGGAGCAAATTGTAATGGCAACGTTAATAATTCTTTTCGCCAGCTATCTGGTCCATTTAATAAAAAAGACAATTCATTTGTTTCTTCTTGAGCTATAGTAACTGAAGTAAATAAAATGGTTAACAATGATCCTAATATATTGTGTTTCATCTATTATGAGAATTACTTCAATAAAGATTTCAAACCACCTTCTAGCTTATATAATGCTGATATTTCTTTTTCAGATAATGTTTTATTATAAATAGATAATTCATCATATAGACCTATGTAACTTAGGCCTAAATAAATGTTGGATTGATCTAATTCCCAAGTAAAAGGATCTGTAATGTTTGAACGTGTCCCCTTAAGTTCTCCATTCATATATAATGAAGCTTCCCCATTTTGTGTGTTTAAATTTGAAAAATTAATTAATACATGCGTCCATTTATCTTTAGCAAAAGGCGGATTTTTAACAGGGGCTAATTGTGGTAAAAAAAGAGAATCTTCTTCTTGGATACTCTCCGGATTCCATACATTTCTATCTCCTATAACTCCCAATCTAAAATCTCTTGGATTTTCTTTAGTGAAATCTACCCAAATTGCAGCATCATTATAGCTAACATCTGTAATTTGTATGGGATCGCAAAATCCTGGTTGTAAATCCGTAGCAGGATCTAAACTTAACCAAAAAGATACTGCGCCACTCCAATCTGTTTTAGAATAAGCGATATTATTAGTACTTGGATAATAAATATTACCGCGACTTCTTTCAGTAAATAAGAGACCACCTCCATTTTTCCCATTAGGAACTAACTTAATATCGGGTTTATGTAAACCAACTTGAGCAGAATCTCTTGCGCGACGGTTAGGTACAGTATATAAATTTTTATCACCTAAGGCAAAATCAGCGGTTACACTATCGTCAAAAGAGGCATATAATGTTAATGCTGCTTTAAGATCTTGCTCAGTCGTATCTACTACTGGTGTATCTAGAGTTTCTTTTTTAGTATTCTTTGCACATGATATTACTATAATCAATAGTAAAGTAATAATTGTTAATCTTGAAAATAAAGGATATCGTTTCATGGTTGTATTTTTTGTAAAGGTAGTTAATTAACTAAAAAAAACGACAATATTAACTCTATAAGCACTAATTAAAAAAAATTATATTGAGATAGAGTGTTATGTTAAAAGCCTTTCATTTCCAAAGTCAGTTATAGTTTGGTCTATAACATTTTAAATTCCGATCTAAGCAAAATTATCATGAAATTTAAGTGTTATTTTGCTAATGTGTTTATAACAATACTAGAGTTTTAAATATTTAAATTCCCTTGACCATGTATTATATAAAAGGAAGAATTATTTATTGAGAAAAGATATAAATTATAATTAAAAAACAAGACAAGTTGAAATTATTCGTTTGCCTTGTTTTTTGGAAAGATTATGCAAAATGTAAGCCCTTTTTGCTAGGCTATTTTTGAAATATTTTTATGGACAGCTCAAAAACAGCCTTAAAATGTTTTAACATTAAATCACTCATTTGTATCAGGTATGTAAACACTACCCCCACATCTTCCTATTGGGCAACGTGACAAACCTGTGAAACAAGCAAATCCATTTGTTCCTGAGCTACAATGTGCTATGTATTTAATAACCCTCCATCTATATAGCTTTTTGTTCTGTTTTGTTTAAGACATTGCCTAATTTTAATAATTGCCTTAAAACCGTGAACATTTAATGGTACTCATGGTATATGCCAATTCTTCGCGAATGAGAATTAGTAATAAATATATAAGGTAAGAAAAATAAATTAGTCAAAAATTGATTATGACTCCTACTACTGTTTTTATTAAATTAAACATAACTGTTGTTTTTTTAATGATTGTTAAGCTATTCGATTTATAATCGCTATTCTAAAAACATACTAAATATAAGTCATAAAAATCAAGAATATAACAAACGGTAAAATGATTCAATTAAGTGGAAAGTAGAATAGATTTTACTTACTAAAACAAATAGTGATTAGAAATTTAATATTCGTCATTTTAATAAAACTTGATCAATTTGAAAACGACAAATATAAAAAGTCTCATTCTAAATAATTACAGAAGGAGGCTTTTTAAAATCACTATTTTAGTTTTAATTTTTTAGACCAGGTAATCCAGATGGCTTCTCTTGTTGCCACCAGAACCCTTCAGCTTTCTTTTGTCTTGGATATACTTCATCTAAAGTATTACCATCATATAAACGCCCGTTTTTCATGACTTGATTTACAGTATTTGTATGTCTAATGTTTTCTAATGGATTCTTATCTAAAATCACTAAATCAGCTAATTTACCAACTTCTATAGAACCAATATCTCCATCTAGTCCGATAGACTGAGCACCTAAAATAGTAGCTGCTTTTAATGCATTAATAGTTGATGTTCCTGAAGCTGTTGCCCAAAGTTCCCAATGAAATCCTAAACCTTGTAATTGACCATGGCTTCCAATACCAGCTAAACCACCAGCATTAATTAAATCTTCAACAAATTCAGCATGTTTTGTAAATACATGTTCTTCATCCATAAACCAACCTGGTCTACGTCTGGATTTACTTGCTAAGTCTGTATATGGTGTGAAGTATTGTAGTTTTTTATCATTATATGGGTTTTCCCTAGAATAGAAATAATTCTCTGCCCAAGGTCCTCCATAAGAAACTAAAAGCGTAGGTGTATATGCAATTTGTGATTGTGCAGCAGCTTCAATGATATCTTTATAAAGCGGTGTGATAGGGTACGAGTGTTCGTGTCCTGGGTAGCCATCTAAAATTTCAGTAATATTACGTTTAAAATCTAAACTTCCTTCTGTAGTAGGCATTAGTTTTTGCTCTTTAGAAGCTTCAATAACCCATTGTCTGTGTTGACGATTTCCAACATTATACATCTTAATAGTATTCGTATTGTAATATTCACTATATTTTTTTAATGCTTCTCGGGTATGGTCTAAACTCTTTAAGTAATAGGCCCAAGATCCTAAACCAGGTCCTGTAGAATATGCACGAGGTCCTAACATTTCTCCAGTTTTTACTAAATCAAAATAGGTTAAAACATCTGTAGTTCCTGTTTGCGGATCTCTAGATGCGGTCACACCATACGCTAAATTAGCTGCATAAGACCAAATTTGTTTTTTATGAATCCCTGAAAATGTACGTAGATGAGAATGTGTGTCTACTAGTCCAGGAATAATCGTTTTTCCTGAAGCATCAATAATTTCAGCATTTTTAGGGACATCCAGACTTCCTGAAACACCAACACCTTTGATACGATTATTTACAATTAAAATATCACCATTTTCAATGACCTTATTATTATCCATAGTAATGATACGTGCCCCTTTAATTAATGCAGTGCCCTTAGGAATATCTCTAGTAAGTTCAACTTTTATTTTAAGTTCTGTAGCCTTATAGCCTTTATTCTTGTTATTTTTAGCTTTATCTTTCTTTTCTTCTTCTTTACGTTTATCTTCTGAAAGATTTTCTAATTCTTTTTTACGAGCTTTTTTTTCTGTCTTTTTCTTGTCTTCTTCAATTTTAGAAGCTTCTAGATCATAAATAAAATGAGAACCTCCTAAAGACCAATGTACTTTTTTAGCATCGGCAGACCAAGCAGGAAACTCTCCTCCAAAAATAGTAAGCTTCTTTGATGGAAATTGAGAAGATTCTGGTTTAGCTAAAGATATTTTTGGGGTTTGCCCATATTTAGGAACAGTAACCACATAAACATCATTAGCAATTAACGCCATAGCTTGATCTCCTTTTGGTGCCATATAAATTTCTACAGGGCGCGCACCTTGAGCGTTTTCTTCAGGTTCAAAATCATCATCTAAATAGGAATGATCATGATCTTGATTAGCACTTCCAAAAGTAACTATACCTGTTAAATTCACAATTTCTTTTTCATCTGTTCCATCCCAACGAATAGAGGTTAACCCATTTCTGTCGCTTAAATAAATACGATCATCAGTAGTTACAAAATGTGGATTTCGTCTCCCATTCGTTTTTGCTATAAAATTAAGTTCACCACCATTAGCAGATATCCACATTAAATCTTCAGAACCAGAAAATGCACCTCTTAAATAGGCGTTTCTAAAATTTTGATCACTTCCTTTTGTGAATACAATACGATTAGTTTTAGAGTCCCAAGCTGGTGTACCATATAATGCAGATTCTGAAGTTATCTTAACAGGAGTTGCATTCCCGTTAACAGCAACTTTATATAAATGCCCGCCATTAACTTCTGACCAAGT
>CAZECB010000092.1:0-7326 GCA_964510745.1 uncultured Flavobacteriaceae bacterium
TTAATACCATTATCATCAAACAGTCTTGCTAATAGGGTTGGAGATTCATTAGTAATTCCTCCAGAAACAAAATTCTCATCATTTAAAAACACATTAACCACTGGTCCTGTAGTATCCTCAGGAGCATTCTCATTTAAACCTCCGATACGAATATCAAAATTAGCTCCAGATTGATCTTCTGTGAAATTTGTAGTCCTTGCATATAAACTTATTTTCCCATTTCCCTCTGCAATACCAATATCTCGAGGTACTATAAAGTTAAAACTGAAACGTCCATTTTCCACACTAGCTTGACCTCTAAAAATCACTTCTCCCAACTCCGTATAATTCAAAATAGCTAACTGCCCATTTGTATCTCTTGTACCATCATTACCTAAAGTAGCTCTTTCTACATCTTTATCATAAATAGTTGCTGTTAGTACACCATTATAATTACTTTGTAAATTACCATTAGCATCTACAACTTCACCTTCAAAATTTGCAGGGCTTAATGCTTGTAATATCTCAGGATTATTAGCAACTGGAGTATTATTAATTGTTGTGACTCTAATATTTGGTTGAGGAAATGCCAAGCGTAATGCAGGGTCTCCTATAAAAAACACTAAGCGTCGTTGTGCTATTCTAGAAATTCTTGGATCTGTTTTTGTTAAGCGTAATGCTTCTGCTACAGAGGTATTGTCATTAAAATTTGTTGGAAATAAATGATCTCTCAATACTACATTTAAATTGACTCCTACAATTACAAATATCTGCCTTGTAGTAGTCACTAAACCTATAGCACCAGCTTCTTCATTTCTAAATAAAATCTCTCCTGCGGTTTCACGTAAAGGATTATCAAATCTAGTATATTCACAGGTTACAGTTAAAAAGCAAGTTAATCGACATGCATTATTTACTTCTTCTGCATCTACTCTATCAAAGATACGTTCATCAGCAATACCATCTTCACCTCCATGACCAAAGTAATTAACGACTAGTGCGCCAGATTCCATAGCTTCAAAAATGGCTCTATTTACATCTGGATAACGTGCACCTCCTGCTCCTACTTCTTGTTGAAATGAATCTGAATGTATTTTAGTAACATTTACAAACGGTAAGTTTGCTGTTATAGAATCTGCAATTTGATCTGTAGTCTCTTGCAATATTGTTTCATCAATTCTATTATTGACTTCATCTACATCATCAGACACAGTAACGTAATTATTTCTCCAGCTTCCAAAAGATTCATTTTGATAATAAATTTCAACCTTATCTACCAAAGTTCTAGCTTCTTGTGGTGAATCTGCTATAATTCTACCTACAGCAATATCTAACATATCTGAATTTGCCATAGTTCCTTCATCATCATCCATCATTCCATAAAAATCATCAGACACAAAAGATCCTGTGAGACTAAAACTTGATAATGTATTCCATGATGGTACTACATTAGTATTGCCTTGTATTCTATCTTTATAATCAAAACTCGCATCGCCAAAAAGACAAACATATTTCAATCTATTTTCTGGAGTACTTGCATTATTATATACATATCTTATAAAATTTCTAATTCCTGCGGCATCTTGATTACCTGAACTAAATTCATTATAAATATCCTGTAATTCATATACTTTTACATTAAGATTATTTCTATCTCTATTAATTTGAGCCAAACGTTCTGCTTGTGATAACATATCTTGACGTGTCACAATAATATAATCTACATCTTCAAATTCACCATTATCATTTAAAAACACAGTCCCTTTTAAATTTTGATTCGCTACTCTACTTTGATTATCTCTTAGAGGTTGAAAATAATCAGACGGATCTACAGCTTGATATATACGTTCTTCTCCTAGTTGGGATTTAAAACTAAAATCAGCATTACCATTATTTACTACAGTTCTGATATTATGTTCATCAGTAACATCCCATACTTCAGCTATACTCGAGGCATTTGAAATATTGTACTGCCCAATTCCAGATAAGGTTGCTACATCATTATTTCTAAAACTAAACTGCCCTTGGGTTTGTATTAATTGCCTACGAGCTTCTATAGAGATATAATCTAAATACCCTACAGACGCCGGATTACCATTGTTATTATAAACTAAGTTAACTGCAATATCTGGAGAATTAACAGGGATATTTCCTGTAAATAAATCTTGAGTTGCTAATATAGGTTCATCGATAGCTCTAAATGTAAAGTTATCAATATTAGTTTCATTTACATTAAGCTGCATAGTAGTTTGTACTTCTCCTGTAGCGGCTGTAAATACTCTTAACATTGCAGGTTCCGTAGTCACTATATTAGGAAAACTGAAATCAAATGTTTGATCACTTTCAACATCAAATCGATTTCCAAACCATCTTCTTCCTAATGATGCAAGGTTAAACTCATCAACTTCATGAAATTGATAATCATCAAATGTATCTATTATAATATTAGCATCTGCGTCAGGTTGCTGAAGTGTTTGAATACGTTTTCCATTACCAGGAGAGATATTTACAAAATAAAACGCACGATCCACAAATATGTTAATATTAGTATTATTCTCTGGGCTAAACTCTCTTGGTCCTTGTGCATAAAACAATACAAAATCATTATTATCTAAGCTTCCATCATCTTCACCTATGACCTGTATAGCATTCTCTACCAAATCTAAAGGATAAAACACCGAATTCCTTAAAGGTAATATTTCACCACCTTGACCATAAATTTTGATAGTTCTAGGGTCTACTCTATTTACATCAATCCCCAAGTCACTTAAAAAACGTCTGGTTAATCTAAAAACACCTGTAGTATCAACTGAAAATCGATACCACTCTCCATTATCTAAAATGGAATTTACAATTCCTGTATTAGCAGAAACTCCTCTTACTACACTTCTGGTTAGTCTATTATAATTTACTGTGAATGTAGTTACCTTTTTATATCTTCCATTATCATTTATTATAGGGCTCACTTCTAAATAGGCATTTTTCTTATTTCTAGCAGTGGCTGTTTTAAGGTTAATTTGTATTGTTTTCGGAATTGTTTTAAGGTCAACCTCTTTTAAATCGGTTATAGAAATTGGGCTGTAGGAAACATTAGTAAGCTTCACATTATTTTCATCAATAATTTGATTGGTTGCCCATTGTGCAACAAACTGTAACCCCTTTTCATAAGTAAATGAAAAATTAGCGTCACTAAATGAAGGCACTGTTATAGAGGACACATCTGTAGCTAATGTTTTAGTTCCATTCCATTCTATATTAAAAATTTTTTGCTGCGAAGACGCTGAAACAGTAAACAAAAAAAGCAAATAGAAAATAATATTTTTCATTTAGTAGAGGTTTGTTTATTGATCTGAAGTTAATTTAAAACCGATAATGATTATTGCTAAATATTAATTCAGCTAATTTAAAAATTTAAACGTATATTTTTATAGAATAGTATGGTCTATTTTTTTATAAAAACTGTATAATAAATCATTTTTTTAAGCGTTTAAGTTTAACAAAATTTAGATAATGAGCGTCAAAAAGTCCGTTATCTTGTACAAAAAATAGGACGAAATACACTTTTTTTAGTGTTTTTTCATAAAAAAAGCTTGTTGTATAACTTTAATTATATATATTGCGAGACCAAAAACAAATCTACTTACGTTAAAAACATGAATATGAAAAATTTTGCATCAATGAGAACAATGCTTGTTATAGCAGCTCTACCGTTGTTTATATTTAGCTGTAAAAAGTCTTCTACCTCTAGTAATACCTCTAGAGCCACGGGATGGCAAATTAATGATAAAAAAGGCGGGTTTCAATTTAATTCAGACTTTAAGGAGCAAGACACTCCTGTAGGGACTGTATTTGTTGAAGGTGGTACCTTTACTAAAGGTAAAGTACAAGATGATGTCATGCATGATTGGGATAATGCTCCTAATCAACAGCATGTAAAATCATTTTATATGGATGAAACAGAGGTTACTAATAAAATGTATTCTGAGTATTTAGCTTGGAATAAACAAGTTTACCCACCGTCTGACCCAAGATTTAGAGCCATCTATGAAGGTATCTTACCAGATACATTAGTGTGGCGAAATCGTTTAGGATATAGTGAAGTTGAAGTTAATCAATATTTACGTCATCCGGGATATGCGGAATATCCTGTTGTAGGAGTTAGTTGGATTCAAGCTGTTGAGTTTGCTAACTGGCGTACAGATCGTGTTGCCGAATTAGCATTGCAAGGTGCTGGGTATTTAGAGCGTGGGTATGAAAACAATACTTCTGATGCTAACTTTAATGTAGACACTTATATTAACGCGCCTACTAAAACATTTGGTGGTAATGATAGTATTCTTAGACCTGAGCGTTTCAGACGAAGAGTACAAACTACAGCTAGCGGTGATACAATTAATGTATATGCTAGTCGTGAAACTGGATTAATTCCATTAAAATATAGATTACCATCTGAATCTGAATGGGAATATGCTGCTTTAGGATTAAATGAATTAAGAACTTATAACGTAAGAAGAGGGCGTAAAAAATACCCTTGGGACGGACAGTACACAAGAGCAGGAAAGCGTAAAACAAGAGGTGACCATTTAGCTAATTTTAAACAAGGTAAAGGTGATTACGGCGGAATTGCTGGATGGTCTGATGACGGTGCAGATATTACAAACGCTGTGAAATCTTATGATCCTAATGACTATGGTTTATATGATATGGCTGGTAATGTTGCTGAATGGGTTGCCGATGTATACCGACCAATCGTAGATGATGAATTTAATGATTTTAACTACTATCGTGGAAATGTATATACTAAAAACTCAATAAATGACGATGGAACTGTAAAATTAGTAACTACTGCAGATATTATATTTGATACATTAAGTACAGGAAAACTAGTTGCTCGTAATTTACCAGGTGAAATTGTTCAAATAGGTGTTGATGATAACGAAACTTATTTAAGAACAAACTTTAGCACCAGTGACAACAGAAACTTTAGAGATGGTGATAAGAGATCATCTCGTGATTTTGAGAGCTTTAATGATGAAGATGAAGACGCTGAAGATAAAAGATCAAATACTCGCAACATGTACAATGCTCCTGAACATAGTATAGAGAGAGATTCTACAGGAGCTATTATTAAAGAGTATGATAAATCAAACCAAAGAACATCTTTAATTAATGATGAAGTTCGTGTCTATAAAGGAGGATCATGGAGAGATAGAGAGTATTGGTTAGATCCAGCTCAAAGAAGATACTTCCCACAAGATAAAGCTACAGATTATATAGGATTTAGATGTGCTGTATCAAGAGTAGGTTCAAAATCTAAAAGTAAGCTTAAAAAGAAAAACTAATAAAACATCAAAGTTTTATATAAAGTCCTAACACATTTGTTAGGACTTTTTTATTACATTTATTTTATGAATATAAAACAGTTACATCAATATTTTTTAAAATGCAATTCTGCATCTACAGACACACGAAATGTGATTACTAATGATTTGTTTTTTGCTCTTAAAGGAGATAATTTTAATGGAAATAAGTTTGCAGCACAAGCACTAGAAAAAGGTGCAAAATATGCTGTTATTGATGAAGCTGATTACGCTTTAAATTCAAATTACATACTAGTTGAAGATGTTTTAACTACACTTCAAGAGCTTGCAAAATACCATCGTCAATATTTAGGCGTAAAAATTATTGCATTAACAGGTAGCAACGGAAAGACTACAACCAAAGAACTTATAAATACTGTATTATCTAAAACATATAACACTACTGCTACTGTTGGCAATTTAAATAATCAAATAGGCGTTCCTTTAACCTTACTATCTATGAATAGCGCTACTGAAATAGGCATTGTAGAAATGGGAGCTAATCATCAAAAAGAGATTGAGTTTTTATGCGACATTGCACAACCAGACTACGGGTATATTACTAATTTTGGAAAAGCTCATTTAGAAGGTTTTGGCGGAACTAAAGGCGTCATAAAAGGAAAAAGTGAACTCTACAATTACTTGATTTCAAATCAAAAACATATTTTCTTAAATGCTGATGATACTATTCAATTAAAGAAATTGAGTAACTATATTAAAAAGTTTGGTTTTAGTCAATCTAACTCTCAATATTATAACATCACACTCACAGATACCAATCCCTTTGTACAAGTAAATGTTGAAGAAGTTTTAATACAATCTAATTTAATAGGCGCTTATAATTTTACTAATATTTGTGCCTCAATAATTATTGGAAAATATTTTAATGTTCCTCTAAATTCTATTCAATCAGCTATTGAAAATTATAAGCCTACAAATAATAGGTCCCAAATTATTAAAAAGACAGGGAATCAAATTATACTAGATGCTTACAATGCTAACCCTACTAGTATGACTGCAGCTTTAGATAATTTTTCAGAATTAAAAAACAACTCAAAAATAGCTATTTTAGGAGATATGTTTGAATTAGGAGAAACTTCGAGTAAAGAGCATCAAACCATTGCAGATTATACTTTAAGATTAAATATTGACACTGTTTATTTAATAGGAAATCATTTTTTTAGAACCTCCATCACTCATTCAGATAAACTTCAATCTTTTGAAACTTTTGAAGCATTTAAAACTTTTTTAGAAACTAAATCTTTTAAAAATGCTACGCTTTTAATAAAAGGATCTCGAGGTATGGCTTTAGAGCGAGTTTTGGATTTGATTTAGTTACATATTAAATTGGTGCTGTTAAAAAATATTAAATAATATTTTTTAACACACTTATTAATTTCCATTTTTTTGGCTTAAACTAAGGCAAATTAATTAACTTAATTCTTTAAACGTAAATTTCTTACTATTAATCTAAAATAGATTTAAAATTGTAATTACAAGGTTTTTTAATACTATATCAGTATGTACAACATCCAAATATTCATTAAATAATCAGTACAATTTCAAATATCTAAAATTATGAAAAAAAGAATTTATTTAAGCTATCAATTATTTTTTGTGTGATTTTTCCTTTTGCTAGTAATGAAACTCCTAAATTAAATAAAGAAAGCTATGTAACGATAGAAATGGAAGAAATGCAGAGCAGAGAATGGCGAGTATGTATGGGAGTCACAATAGGAAATTCATCTCAAAGTGCTAGCTGTTCAACTGCTTGTGGTTTTTCTGCTCCAAAGATATGTGCAACCGAATTAACTAGATCATATTTTCCTAATGCAGCTAATGCAGGCAGAATATTTGTAGCATCAAGTAAAAAAATTGCTCCTCGATGTTTATAATAGATTTTTAAATTCTATCGTTTTATATATTATTTAGTTAAGGCTTAAGACTAGAATAAATTAATAAATTTGTTCAGTAATGCCTATCAAAT
>CAZECB010000093.1:0-3837 GCA_964510745.1 uncultured Flavobacteriaceae bacterium
TTTCTCAGTAATATGCCCTACACATTCTGTATGTGTGCCATGTGCATGCGGACTAAACTTTATCGTATTAAAGTTAACATCTCCTCCTTTTTTTATACTACCTATCCAATTTCCTAATTTTACGGGTTTAATTCTAGGTTTTTTAAGATACCATGCGTTGACATTTTCTTTAGAGTCTTTTAAAGACATAGAGATATCAATAGGTTTTGATAAATCAATCTGATAGGTTTTTGAGTTATGTTGAATAGAAGCCTTCACAAGTTCAAAGATAATCAAATCTGAAATAGCTGTGAAGCAATCCCATCTGCTAAAAATTTTCCTTTTTTTGTAGTTTTAATCACACCTAAACCTGAAATTTCAAGTAGCTCTTGATTTATAAATGCATGGATAGATTTCAATACATATGATTTATAACTCGTTCCAAAATGAGTTTCAATATAATCTAAAGACACCCCCCAAATAGTTCTTAATCCTGTCATAATATATTCATTAAAACGATCATTAGTAGATAATGTTTCTAGAGTATTTGGTAATTCATTATTTTTAAGAGACTGTATATATTTTGTGTTATTAGATATATTCCAACTACGCTGAAAGCCATTAAATGAATGTGCTGAAGGCCCTATGCCTAAGTATTTTTTTCCTTGCCAATAACTGGTATTATGTTTTGAAAAATAATTAGGTTTCCCAAAATTTGAAATTTCATAATGTATAAACCCTTTTGCTTCTGTTGCTTCTACTAAATGATTAAAATGTTGTAATGCTAAATCCTCATCAATAGGAGGATACTCTCCTTTTTTAATGAAATTATCTAAAGCTGTTTTTGGCTCGACTGTTAACGCGTAACTGGAGATATGGTTTACTCCAAGATTAAAAGCTATTTGTAAATTCTCATTCCACTTTTGAAGACTCATATTTGGAATGCCATAAATTAAATCAATAGTAATATTATCAAAATATTGCCTTGCTAACTCTAAGCATTGTTTTGCTTCTTTGGCATTATGAGCTCTATTCATCTGTTTTAAATCATCTTCAAAAAATGATTGTATTCCAATACTTAACCGGTTAATAGAAGATTTAGATAAACCAGTAATTATTGTTTCAGATAGATCATCAGGATTAGCTTCTAAAGTAATTTCAGGGGTATCAATTACATTATAATTTTCAGAGATGGTGTCGATTAAAAACTGTAATTCTTCAATACTTAGTAAACTTGGTGTACCTCCTCCAAAATATATGGTTTCTAACTGTACATCTTTTAATTCATCTTTGCGAAGTAGTAATTCTTTTGCTAGATTTTTAACCAATTCATTTTTCTTTTTTAATGAGGTTGAAAAATGAAAATCACAGTAAAAACAGGCTTGTTTACAAAAAGGGATATGGATGTAGATACCACTCATTTGGTTTTTAACGTAAAAATATTTATTCCTAAAAAATAATTAAAATGACAACAAAACTATTTTTTGTGTAAAGAAATTTTCGAGATCATTTTATATCAAATAAAAAATGTTTTTTCTGACAAACATTTAATTTAAATATGTTTATTTTAGTAAATATTTAATTAATAACCTAAAATTTTAAAAATGACAAAAAAATTAATGACCTTAGGAACAGTTTTAACTAAAAAACAACAACAAGAAACTAAAGGAGGATTTGGAGCATCTCCATGCAGAACAGCTCGTGATTGTCAATTTATTTTTGGCCCACACATTAATCGAACAGGCGATTATTCTTGTATAACTCCAGACATTCGCAATAATAGAAACAGAATCTGTATTTCTAATACTTAATCAAAAAGCTATTACAAGGTAGTAATTTCATTACTGCCTTGTTTCTATTTTATTTTATCTGAAATACTTAAAAAAGCATTAATTTAAGTTAGATAACTATGATCTAATTTGATTATAAATTTTGTTTTAATTTTAAAATTGTCATGTAATTTACTTCTTAGTAACAACATACCCTATTTATTTCTTCACCCGCTTCTCATTCTGCTTTACAAAACTTTCCCAACCAGAATAACTTTTTCCAACCTCAACACGTCCTGAATTATAAAAATGACATACAGCTGCTGCCAACCCAT
The DNA here is from genome assembly GCA_964510745.1 of uncultured Flavobacteriaceae bacterium. GTDB lineage: Bacteria > Bacteroidota > Bacteroidia > Flavobacteriales > Flavobacteriaceae > AU392. The sequence goes on from CAZECB010000093.1 coordinate 2,084, forward strand.
CGGTAGCATCTAAATTTTTGGGGATTGTTTTTAATCCTAATAGGCTCTGAAGCATTTTAGCCACTTGTTCTTTACTTGCATTTCCATTTCCTGTAATTGCCATTTTAATTTTTTTAGGCAGATATTCTGTAATTGGTATTTGCCTCGATAAACCAGCTGCCATGGCAACTCCTTGGGCACGACCTAACTTTAACATACTTTGTACATTTTTACCAAAAAAAGGTGCTTCAATAGCTATTTCATCAGGGTGATGCGTCTCAATAAGTTCAATGGTACGCTCAAAAATGAGTTTTAATTTTAAATAATGATCACTGTATTTTGATAAGTTTAATTCATTAAGTTGAACAAATTCCATTTTTTTATTCACCACTTTTATGAGTCCGAAGCCCATAATGGTTGTTCCTGGGTCAATACCTAATATAATACGTTCTTTACTCATACTATCTCTCAACCAGATCAGGTTTTTAACAACTTATTAAATACTTCTTTTTTTAAATTTGATGATATTACAATAATAGTCTTATTTTGTAATTCATCAAAACGTGTGGCAACTATGCTTGGAGGATTATCTCACAAAGCTAAACAATTCTTCTTCCTACTTATTAAAATAAGTATTGTAATTACTGCCTTTTATTTTATTTATAAAAAACTATACTTAAATGATACATTGAGTTTTTCTGAATTCAGTGGATTTTTAATCAAAAACGATGTATTTTCGATAAAAAACATCACCTTACTAATCATTTCAACTAGTTTTAATTGGTTTTTTGAAATTTTAAAATGGAAGACTTTAGTGAGTTCTATAAATTCAATTTCATTTTTTGAAGTTTTAAAACAGAGTTTAGCAGCACATACTACTGCTATTTTTACTCCAAACCGAATTGGAGATTATGGCGTTAAAGCCATATATTATGAAAAACCATTGAGAACACGTATTGTTCTTTTAAATTTCATAGCTAATACAGGGCAAATGGCAGCTACTTTTATTTTTGGATGTATAGGATTAGTTATTTTTATTTTAGAATATGATGTGACACTACCTACCCAAAGAATAGGTTTACTGCTAGGAATTTCAGCTTTAAGCATTGGTTTGTTTATCTTTTTATATCAACAAAAGTCATTTCAGATTAAAGAGATATCATTAATTAAAATAAAATTGTTTATAATAACACTCGGATTAAAACTCCATTTAAAAAACGTCCTCTTTTCAATTATTAGGTATTTTATTTTTTCATTTCAGTATTATTATTTGCTTCTTTTATTTGGTGTTCAAATCGATTATATAACAGCTATGATTTTTATTTCGTCTATGTATATATTATCTTCTATTATCCCTACACTATTTGTTTTTGATGCCGTAATTAAAGGAAGTATTGGTATTTATCTATTTAGTTTTATAAATGTTAGTGAATTGCTTATTTTAAGCATAAGCACCTGTATGTGGTTGCTTAATTTTGTGTTACCTACTTTTTTTGGCAGTATTTTTATTTTAAAGTTCAAATCCAAGCATTTATTAAAAACTTCATTGCAATCTTAGCAATAAATTTATGGTATACTTATTTTTTATAATTGCTATAGTTTATACCTTTTTAATATTAAGTCTATCTATTGGGTTCAATAAAATTGACATATTTAAACCTTCTGGAGTTAAAGTATCTATAAAGTTTTCCATATTAATTCCGTTTAGAAATGAAGCTCAGGTTCTGAATACCTTATTAAACTCTCTTAATACATTAGAGTATACAAAAACTAAT
>CAZECB010000093.1:3847-7313 GCA_964510745.1 uncultured Flavobacteriaceae bacterium
TTTCATCATGAGTAGGTTAATCATGAGTAGGTTCATCATGAGTAGTTTCATCATCTGAATCATTTTATTTAATCTCAATTTCAATTTTGAAATCTTATTAATCAATGATGATTCTACAGATAATTCTCTTCAAGTCATTAATCATTTCAAAGCAAAACACCCTAAATTAAAAATATCAGTTTTAGACAATAAAAGACAAACCAACTCACCAAAAAAAGATGCGATTACTACTGCAATAAAAGTTGCAACTTATGATTGGTTAATTACTACAGATGCTGATTGCGAGTTTCATAAAAATTGGCTGATAGCAATTGCGAGTTTCATAAAACAAAATTCTCCTAAAATGATTGTAGCTCCAGTGAGTTATTATAACAACAAATCTATTTTACAATCCTTTCAAGCTTTAGATATATTAAGTTTACAAAGTACTACTATTGGTAGTTTTGGGCTTAAAAAACCATTTCTATGTAACGGGGCTAATCTTATTTATCAAAAAGAGTTGTTTTTAAGTTTAAATGGGTTTGAAGGAAATACTAATATTGCTAGTGGTGATGATTTATTTTTAATGGACAAAGCATTATCTAAATTCCCTAAAGGCTTATACTATTTAAAATCTAGAAATGTGTTAGTAATGACACGACCTCAACTAGATTTTAAATCGTTATTACATCAACGTATACGTTGGGCCGGAAAAATGTCAGCTTATAATAATTCATTTGGAAAAATAGTTGGAAGCATTGTATTATTAATGAATTCTGTTTTAATTATTGCTTTATGCCTTGCATTAATTGATCATCTAAAATGGTCTATATTTTCTTCATTATTTATGATTAAATTTATTGTAGATTTTATATTAATTCGTAAATCTGCAGTATTATTTAAACAACAATCTTATTTAAATGGATATGCTTTAAGTAGTATTTTATATCCGTTTTTTAGTGTTTTAGTAGTTATTTTAACCGTATTTTTAAACTATAAATGGAAAGGACGGTCTTTTAAAAAATAATATCTATTATATTTTTCATAATTTTACAATGACCCAAACATCATAAACCTTATGAGAAAATATCTCTTTTTAATTGCAATTAGTTTTTTTATTAACGATTTTTCTTTTGCTCAAGAGCGTTATACAGTTAACGGTGAATCTCTAGAATTGACTATTGAAGCGAAAGGAGCTATTGATTTACTATGGACTATTACCAATAAAAAATATCGTTATTTTGTAAAAAAGAAAGGTGAAATTACAGAACTTTTAAATACCAAAGCAGGCAAAAAATTTCAAGAAGAATACAAAACAGCTTTAAAAACGTTAACTGCTGACAAAAATCTTGACCTTAAAAATGTTGATTTAACTTTAAGTAGTTTAAGACGATTTATAAATGACTATAATTTAGCAACAGATACAAACTATTCACCTATAAAAGAAGGCGCTAAACTGAGAACTCAACTTTTAATTTTTGGAGGTATTACAAATAATGTATTTGTAACTAATCCTGATAATGTCACCACACCATTTATAGGTGCAGAAATAGAATTGTTTACACAAAATAAACTACCCAATCATGCAGTTTATTTTAACATAAGACATGTTTTTGAACAAGATGATTTTGATTATACTGAAACTCAACTAGCTTTAGGATATCGATACCGATTTATAAATAAATCTAAATTTAATATTTACGGAAATGTGAGTTTTATTACTTACAGTTACGTTGATACTACTATACAATTAGGTGATACAGTATTGACTGAACGTTTAACTGACGGCAGTATTGATATTCCTTTTATTTTTGGTTTAGGTGCCGATATAAAATTGAGTTCAAAAACATTTATCACTTTAACTTACAATGAAATTTTTGCGTTGTTTGAAGAGAATTCAAATAACTTCCCAATAGATTTTGCAGTAGGAATAAAATTTATTTTATAATCAATTCACTTTAATAACAACAGGCAATGTGAATTCTGTTTTTACTTGTTGTCCGCGTTTTATTGCTGGGAGTATTTCAGGTAAATGCTCTAAACTATTTGATAGTAATTGATCAATATTTGGGATTTGTACTTTAGTAAGACTATCACTTTTTATGCCTTGTATACTGATTATCCCTCTTTCAGAAATTAAAAATTTAATATCTATGGTATCATTTATATCTTGAGTAATGACTATTCTTTTTTCATTTAAATACTCTGTAATCTGCTCTGTAATTGTATTTTGAAAGCACTGTTGACGTTTTAATTTAACTACTATTGAATTACAGGTCGAAAAATTGGGGTATTCATCTACCTCTCTCCAATTGAAGGTTTGTAGTTCTTCTCTAATAATATCTTTAGAATACACTTTTTTCTTATCGAAATAATCGCAAGATGTAATGCATAGTAGTAATAAAATAACGCCTAGATACTTCACTGATTTAAAAGTAAAGCTGAAAAGTAATTTTTTTAGTTTCGAAAAACAAGTTTACGCAAAACTTAATCTTCTACTTTAAGGAATTTCTCTTCTTTTAAAGCTTTAAGACGATATTCTGCAAATTGCTTCTCTCTAGCTTTAGGGAAGTTTTTAATAAAATCTTCATAGACTTTAATTTTAGCATCAATATCTTCATAATATTCTCCTTTTATCAAGACCATTCTAAATTGATTAAATGAGTTATTTGGATTCTCTTCAATGGCAATTTTCATATAATCTAGCGCTTCTTTATATTTTTTTTGAGTGCTGTAAATACCTGAAAGCTGTGCATACTCAGTATCCAAAGGTTTATCTAAAAGTTTTAAAGCTTGTAGCATGTATTCTTCAGCTTTTTTATAGTCTTCTTCTTTATTAAAATACTGGCCTTGCGTTTCATATAATTGCGATTGAATAATCAGGTTTGTAGTATTTCCAGCATCAAATTTCAGAGCTTCAAGACCATATTCAATTGCTTTTTCGTTTTCATATAATTTAGAATAGCAAAAACTTAGTTTTTCATAAATCTGTTGTGTTTTTTCGTTAAGTGAAATTAATTTCTCAAACCATTTTGCTGAGTTTTCATAATCTTCTTTCCAATAAAAGTTTTGTGCTTTAAGGCTAATTAAATCTTTATTATTAGTATAAGACTCTAGTCCCTTATCTACATAATAATCAACTTTAGTATGACGTCGTTTTACTAAATGACGACGTGCAATTCTAAATATTGCTTTTTGATGTGTTGGGTCTAACTCAAAAGTTTTTAAAAAACTTTCGTGCGCAAGTGTGTCTTTTGTTTTCTGTAGATTTAATCCTAACTCATAATGGTAATTAGGGTTAAGAGAATCGAGACTAACTAAGCTTTTAAACATTGCTGTAGCTTCATCATATTTTTTCACCCTAGATAGCAATTTAGCATATTCAAACTTAAATAAATTCTCTTTAGGATTTGCTTCAATACTATGTTGATAATTTTTTAAACCTTCATCATAATTCCCTAAAGCAATATATGATTTCGCTATTTTA